>JANNDT010000457.1:0-2965 GCA_031387905.1 Deltaproteobacteria bacterium | reverse complement strand
CATCGTGTGGGGCCTCGGGCTCGGCTGCGCGGGCGCAGTCGATGTCTGGCTGGAACGAGTCGGTGCGCAGAACGCCGGGCCGCTCGCGTGGCTCGGCGGTTGGCACCGAGCGCGCGAGAGCGGCGCCATCGCGCTCGCACTCGGCGGAGCCCGCGCCGGCCAACGCCGCGCACTCGGAGAGCGGAGCGGCTTCGCCGGGCCGCTCGCAAGCGCGGAGATCGACGCCGAACTCGCCGAGTGTCTTGCGGCAGGGGCCGGCCGGCGCTTTGCGGCCGGGCCCGGTCAACAGGTAGTCATCGAAGTTGCGCGCGCGCCGCTGCGCCTTGCGCTGTTCGGCGCTGGCCCCGACGCGCTGCCGCTCGCGCGCATCGCGCGCGAACTCGGCTGGGACGTCGCCGTAATGGATCACCGCGCGGCCTACGCGCTGCCCGAGCGCTTCCACGGCGCGGACGTGCGACACGCCGAAGTGTCGCGCGCGGTCGAGCGCGCCGAGGTCGATGCGCGCACCCACGCGGTGGTGATGACGCACCACTATCTGCACGACCGCGCGATTCTCGCCGCGCTGCTCGCGACGCCGTCGCCGTACATCGCCGTGCTCGGCCCGAAACAGCGCACGCAGGATTTGCTCGCCGAGATCGCGAAGGACGGCGCGAACGTGAGCGACGAAGACCGCGCGCGCGTATTCGGCCCGGCCGGCCTCGACCTCGGCGCCGACGCGCCCGAGGAAATCGCGCTCGCGATCTGCGCGGAGGTGCAGGCGTTCGCGAGCGGGCGCTCCGGCGGCTGGCTGCGCGAGCGCAAAGGCCCGATTCACGAGCCGGCGGAGTAGCAAGCCGCGATGCGAACGAGCGCGGCGCCCGGCGCACCCCTCGCTCCCGCGAGCGCTCCCGTAATCGCGGTCGTGCTCGCAGCCGGAGGCTCGCGGCGGCTCGGGCAGCCGAAGCAGCTGTTACGGCTCGCCGGGCAGCCGCTCGTGCGGCGGGCGGCGCTCGCGGCGCTCGGCTCGCGGGCGGAGCGCACGATCGTGGTGACCGGCGCACACGCGCTCGAAGTGGAGCGCGCGCTCGCGGGGCTCGCGGCGGAGATCGCGCACTGCGCGCACTGGGACGCCGGGCTCGCGACTTCGCTGCGCACGGGCGCCCTGGCCGCGTTCGCGCGGGGCGAGGCCAGCGTGCTGCTCACGCTCGCAGACCAGCCCGCGGTGGACGCTGCGCTGCTCGACCGGCTGATCGCGCTGCACGCGGGAGGCCGCGAACTCGTCGCCTGTGATTATGGCGGTGAGCCCGGCGTGCCGGCTTTGTTCGCGCCGCGCTTTGCGCGCCAGCTGCTCGCGCTCGAAGGCGACCGCGGCGCCAAAGCGCTGCTCGCACGCGAGCGCGCGCGACTCGCGCTAGTGCCGTTCCCGGGCGGCGCGCTCGACGTCGACACGCCCGAAGACTGGGCGCGCATCTCGGATATTTTCGAAGCGCGCGCCGGGGAGTCGCCATGACACAGCGCAAACCGCCCAATATGTCGTTCGACAGCTGGATCGATCTCCAGATCCGCGAAGCCAAAGAGCGCGGCCTGCTCGATGCCCTGCCCGGCGCCGGCAAGCCGCAGGGGAGCCTCGCCGACGCCGCAGACCCGCTCTGGTGGGCCAGGCAGCTGCTGAAGCGCGAGGGCGTCTCGTATTTGCCGCCCTCGCTCGAAGTGAAAGTACGGGCAAACAAGCTGCGCGAGGTGCTCGCTGATTTCCCGAGCGAGCGCGCGCTGCGCGAAGCCGCGGACGCGCTGAACGCGGAGATCCGCCGCGTGAATCGCAGCACGACCGACGGCCCGCCCACGACGCAGGCGCCGCTCGACATCGAGGAACTCGTCGCCGCGTGGCAAGCTGCGCGCGCCAGCAGGAGGTGTTGATGCCGAGACTCGAGTTCTTTTACGACTGCGGAAGCCCGTGGACCTACCTCGCGTTTCACAGAATCGAAGACGTCGCGCGCGCCCACGGCGCCGAACTCGTGTGGCGGCCGATTCTCGTCGGCGGCGTGTTCAACGCGGTGAACGACAGCGTCTACGAATCGCGCGCGAAGCCGAACCCGCGCAAAGCCAAGTACCACTCGAAGGATCTGCAAGACTGGGCGCGGCTCTACGGCCTCGCGATCGGCTGGCCCACGGTGTTCCCGGTGAACAGCGTAAAGGCGATGCGCGGCGCGATCGCGGCCGACGAGCGCGGCCAGCAAACCGCGTGGTCGCGCGCGTGCTTCGAGGCTTATTGGGGGCGCGATCAGGATCTCGCGCAGGATGCGGTGCTCGAGGATGTCGCGAAGCGCGCGGGCGTGGAGCCGGCTTGGTTGCTCGCGCGCATCGCCGCGCCCGAGATCAAGCAGAAGCTGCGCGAGAACACCGAGGAAGTGATCGCGCGCGGCGGCTTCGGCTCGCCCACGATGTTCGTGAATCAGAGCGACATGTTCTTCGGGAACGATCGGCTGCCGCTCGTCGAAGCGGCTCTCGCGCGCGCGCGCTGAGTTGAAACGAGTAACAAGCCGTGTGCGACACACTCGTGCGCGCCCTACCGGCGCGTGTGCTGTTCGCGAAAAACAGCGACCGCGACCCGAACGAAGCGCAGTTGCTCGAGTGGCACTCGCGCCGCGCGCACGCGGACGGCGCGCGCGTGCGCTGCACGTGGATCGAGATTCCCGAGGCGCGCGAGACGCACGCCACGCTGCTCTCGCGCCCGTTCTGGATGTGGGGCGCGGAAATGGGCGCCAACGAATATGGCGTCGTCATCGGCAACGAGGCCCTGCACGCCAAGACCCCGGCCCAGCGGCGACGGGCGTTGACCGGCATGGACATGGTGCGGCTGGCGCTGGAGCGGGCGACGAGCGCGAAACACGCAGTCGACGTAATCATCGCGCTGCTGGAACGGCACGGCCAGGGCGGCGACTGTGGGCACCTGGGGCGGTTCTACTACAACAACGGCTTCATCATC
>JANNDT010000451.1:0-2912 GCA_031387905.1 Deltaproteobacteria bacterium | reverse complement strand
CGAGTGCGAGCACCGCTGCGACGACGACCCGCACCGCGAGCGGCGCCGGCGCGGCTGACTCCGCGGCAGCGGAATCCGCAGCCTCATTGCCGATACTCGTCACCAAGTCGGGTACGTAATTCGCCGCGATCCAGAAGTAGGTGAGAGCGACCGCGAGTACCTGATAACCGCGTCCACCGCGCCCGCCGGAAGCGTGCCGCACCGCCGTTCCGACACCCCAGCCGATGGCGATCGCGATGATGCCGAGCTCGTAGCCCATCGCGGCACGGACCCCGTACCACACCGCGGCGCCCGCGAACCCAGCGAGCGACCCGAGCAGGATTGCTTGCATGAAGCCGCCCGCCCCCGCGCTGCGCTGCAGGGCGAGTTCGATCTCGGCTTTGCAGCGCTCGCAGGCGATTTGCCCTGCCACCGTGAAGTAGCTGCTCGCAATCGGCTGTTTGCACGCGCTGCACACCGCGCCAGCCGCTTGCGTCTCGGCAGTCTCGAATTGAAGCGGCTTGCTCTCGTCGCTCATGGCTTCCCCGGTGCTGGCGCGATCCTAACACGCAGACCCCGCACTAGAGTGGCGGCGAGGAGCGATGCATGGACCTCGGACTCTCCGGCAAGACAGTCGTCGTCACCGGCGGCAGCGGCGGCATCGGCCGCGGGCTGGTGCAGGGGTTCGCGCGCGAAGGCGCGAACGTGGTGATCGCGACGCGCGACGCCGCGAAAGGGCTGGAAGTCGCGGGCGTGTGCGCCGGCTTTGCGGGCAAGGCCGCGCTCGTGCGCACGGACGTCACCGACAAAGCCTCGGTCGAGGCGATGGCGGTGGAAACCGAGCGCTTGTTCGGCCCGATCGACGTGCTCGTCAACAACGCCGGCGGCGTCGCCTACCCGCGGCTGTTTCTCGACAAGCCGCTGGACGAAGCCGAGTGGGAGGTGAACCTCAACGTCTGGGGCGTCTTCCACTGCACGCGAGTTGTTGGGGCCGGCATGGTCGCGCGAAAGCGCGGCAGCATCGTCAACATCACCTCGAACTCAGCGCTCGTGCCGGCAGCCGCCAACATGGTCGCCACCTACGCCGGCGCGAAGGGCTTCGTGATGTCGTTCTCGAAAGCCATCGCCTACGAGTGGGGCCCGCTCGGCGTGCGCGTGAACTGCGTCGCGCCGGGCTGGATCGTGCCCCACGAAAAAGAACATGTCGGCGAAGGCAGCTTCTGGAAGAAGTACGGCTACGAGTTCTTCGGCACGCCCGAGCAGATGGCGGCTGCCGCCGAGAGCGGAAACATGTTCAACGTCGAGGGCCAACCGATCCGCCGGATCGGGCGCCCCGAGGACATCGCGAACTTGACGATGTTTCTCGCGAGCGACCGCGCCGCACACCTCACCGGCCAACTCGTGAGCGTGAGCGGCGGCGCGTACATGCCGTAAAGCAGCCGCCCGAGGATTGGCGTAGATTCGAGATCCCCTTCGAGAGGACGCTCGCGATGCGACTACTTCTGACGGTGTTGTTTGCAGCGAGCCTTCTTGGATGCGGAGCCGCGCACCTGCGGCCTCAGGACAGCCCGGCGCTAGGGCTCGCGGCGAGCGCCTATATCGGGCGTGTGACGGTCTCGTCGAAGGAGGAGTCCGCGAAGGCGAACGAAGCCCTGCAGGCGAAGATGCGGGTTTGGGAGACAGAAGCGCGGTCGAGCTTGCAGGAAGGCTTGGCCGCGAGGGGTTATCAAGTCGTCACCGAGGCGCCGACGCCGTCCGGCGCCACGTTGATCTGGAACCTCGACATCGACGTGCAATACGGCAACCGCGCGCTGCGTTACACGGTCGGATTCGGCGCCGGAAAGGGCCACGTCCGCTCCACTCTCGTGGTCGACGACGGCGCCAAGCAAGAGAAGTATCGCTCGGGCGCGGACAGCGATCTCGCCATCGGAGGGTTTGGCGGCGACATCGGAGCGGTGCTTCGCGACAACATTCACAAGCTCGTCGGCGCGCTTCCCGCTCCCAATCCCTAAACCTAAACCCCTAAACCTAAACCGCGGGCCCGAACCGCGGGCGCATGCAACCCAAGCGCGCGGAAGGCCAGCAACGCGTGAGGTCGCTCGCCTTCCGCGCTACCCACGCGGCGCCCGAGCCTGCGAAGGAGCGCGCCGCATGAGTTCCCACGACCCATCGATCACCGAACTCGACGCCGTCATCGTCGGCGCGGGCCTGGCTGGCCTCGCAATGCTCCACCGCCTGCGCGGGATCGGCCTGCGCGCGCGCGTGTTCGAGGCGGGCAGCGGCATCGGCGGCACCTGGTTCTGGAATCGCTACCCGGGCGCGCGCGTCGACATCGAGAGCCTCGAGTACTCCTACCAGTTCTCGGACGAGCTCCAAGAGCAATGGAAGTGGAGCGAGCGCTACGCGACGCAGGGCGAGTTGTTGCGGTACGTCAATCACGTTGCGGACCGCTTCGACCTGCGCCGCGACGTCACGCTGAACACCCGCATCGAGAGCGCGCACTACGACGAGCGCGCGGACCGCTACACGGTGGCGACGAGCGGCGGGGACCGCCTCGTCGCGCGCTTCTTCATCATGGCAACGGGATGCCTCTCTTCGACGAACACGCCGACGTTCCCGGGCATCGAGTCGTTCAAAGGCGCGAAATACCACACTGGCAACTGGCCGCATACGCCGGTGGATTTCGCGGGCAAACGCGTCGCCGTGATCGGGACGGGCTCCTCGGCGATCCAGTCGATCCCGATCATCGCGGCGCAGGCCGCGCAGCTGTTCGTGTTCCAGCGCACGCCTAATTACTCGATCCCCGCGCACAACGGCCCGGTGCATGCCGAGATCGAGCAGCGCGTACGCGCGAACTACCCGGCGTTTCGCGCCGAAGTGGCGCAGCACCCGTTCGGCGCGGACTTCCGCGACAACCCGGACAGCGCGTTCTC
>JANNDT010000449.1:0-3611 GCA_031387905.1 Deltaproteobacteria bacterium | reverse complement strand
GGCGTGTAGAGCTGCACACGATCGTTCGCACTCTCGCGCACATCGACCACGCGCAGGGCGCCGCGTTCGATCGCGAACTCCGGCCCGGGCCGCGCGGCGAGCTTCACCTCGGAATCGGGACCGATCTGTACGACCGCGTCGTCCACGAGCAGCCCCGCGCTCGCGCCGGCGCCCGTAACAATGGACTCACAGGCGCGCACCAGGTCGTCGCAAGCGAGCGCTCGCGAACCGCCATCGGCCCCCACTGCGCGCACGTCGCCCGCGACGCTGGCGACTTGCCCCAGCGGTGCGTCCCCATGACAATCGGCGCGCTCGATCCCTCGCGGCTTTGGCGCAGGACTGGCGTGCGGCGTCTTGATGGCGCCACTGCCATCTGCGAATGCCGCGAGCGGCGTAAGTGCGAGCAGTGCAATTGCGAGGAGCCGGAGCATGCGCATGGAAGTTTCTCCGCTGCGTGAGTTCACGGGGCGATCGTGTAGGTGATGTAGAGGCCGACCACGTGCCGGTCGTAGTCGAACACGTCGACGTTGCTGATGCGGTCCTGGTAGCGGTAGCGAGCGAGGGCCGAGAAGCCGGCGCCGATTTCGCGCTCGAGTTCGAGCCGCACGCGCCACGCGAAGTCGTGCCGGTCGTCGCTCTCGAAGCCTCCGCTCCCGGGCGGATCCTCGTAGCTCGAGCGGTTGTCGAACGGCAGGTACGAGGCGCCGAGCATGCCCCGGGCTCGCAGCTCGAATGGGAGCAGCGCCTCGGCTCCGACGAACACGTCGGCGCCGTCATAGTCGTATTCGCCGCCGTCCGCGGCGAAGCCGAGGTAGCTCACACCGAAGGAGAACTCGGTGTCCTGCATGCCCGCGCGGAAGGCGTGCTGCGCGGTGACCGCCCAGCCCCAGCCGTCGCGGTCGCGGTAATTGCTCGGGAAGCCGGCCTGCGCCGTCACGGGATACTTGAAGTCGAGCCGCGTCGCGCGCACACCGAACTGCGAGCGCCCGGCGTCGCCCCAATCCCGATACAACGTGGGGCCGAACTCGGCGTCGAACAGAAAATCGTCGCCGTCGATCCAGGCGTAGCCGACATCGCCGCGCAACCGCAGCACCGTGGCCTCATCGATTCGGTAATCGAGCCACGGCCCCGCAGTCGGGTGGTGCTCGTCGAACTGCGTTAGGTCGAAATGCGATGACCCGTAATAGGTTCCGCTCACGCCGCCGGACCAGTCGCCGCCGCGAAACAGCTCCGTGCCGCCGTGCACCGTCCAGACCGCTCGCCCGTCGCTCTGGTTGCCGATCTCCGTGGGCAGATCGACGCCCTCGCCGCGCAGTACGACGTTGCTGTCCCACTCCGCGCCGGCTCGAATCCACGCCCAACTCGCTCGCGGCCCGCTTGCGAGCCCTTTTCGCGCCTGCTCGGCTTGCTTCGCCCACTCGGAACCTGGTGCGAGCGCGATCGCGCGATCGAACGATGCGTTCGCGCGCGCGCGGTCCTTCGCCGAGAGCCAAGCGACGCCGCTGTAGTAAGCCGCGATCGGTTCGAGTTCTGTGGGCGCGAGTTCACGCGCACGATCGAACGCCGCGCCGGCCTCCGCTCCTTGCGCGCTTTCGAGCAGTAACAAACCGCGGTAGAGGTGGTACTCGGCGCGCTGGGTCGCGCTCGCCGGCATTGCGTCGAGAGCCTGGCGCGCCCCGGCGAGATCGCCGACTTGGTAACGCGCGATCATCAGCGTCAGCTGCACGTCCGCGAGTGCGGGGTCGAGCCGCTGCGCCTCGTCGAGCGCCGTAATCGCTTCCGCCCAGCGCTTGCCTTCCGCGTGACACTGGCCGCGCAGCAGCGCGGCGCGCGCGCTGCCTGCGCCGCTCTGCGCCAGCAGCGCGAGCGCTTCATCGCAACGCCCTTTGCGCGCGAGCGCGCTGGCGCGCAGCAGGTTTGCGTCCTGCTCGCTTCCGGCGGCGGGTACACCGACCGCGAGGGCCGCGGCGAGCGCGACCCCGACCCAACCGCGGCGCTTCATTGCAGCGCCCGGCGCTTACGGATCGCGAGCCCCAAGCCGCCGAAGGCGAGCAGCGAGAGCAACACTGGCTCGGGCACGACCGCGAGCTCGAGGAAGTTCACGCGGTACTGCGGAAATACGCACAGCTGCGGGCTAGTCGAGATGACCTTCAGGGCCTGCGCGACCGCATAACTGATCGGCACATTGAAGCTGGCGTTCTGAGCGAGGTTGCCGATGTGGTACGCGAGATACGAAACGCCGGGGAAGCCGGCCGGCTCGACGACGCGCCAGTTCGGATCGGTCGGATCGATCACCAGCCCGACCTTTTCGTTCGCGTTGTAGTAAGCCACGTTCGGGTCGTTCGGATCGTGGCCCTGGATCACGATCCAGAGATCCTGATAAGCGCGATCCTTCGCCGTCACTGTCCAGGTGCTGCTGCCCGTGCTCGGGTTCGCAGTCGTAGCGCCGATCACGCTGGTGCCGGGGATCGACGACGGAGTCGTGATGGTGATGCGCGCCGCGCCGGATGCGGGGTTTGAAAAGAACGTGCTGGCGGGCAGCGAGCCGAGGCCAGCGCCCTGCGCTGCCGTCACCGATGGCGCGTCGAAGCCAAAGCCGCCGTTCGGCTGAAGCCACAGCTTCATCGGAACGGCGACTGCGGGCGTGGCACTCACGCCTAAGAGGAGCAGCGCTGCGGCAGCGCCCCGGATTCCAGCTCTGAACGACATGACTTGTCTCCTCCCGCCCCACGCGGTCAAGGAGTGAGTGGCTGCACCGGCGGGATGGTGTCACCGCTCGGGCTTCGCAAACGGGCACTAGCGGCGGCGCTCCGCGAGGACGGCCTCGAACGCGGCGCCTTCTGGGAAGCCGGCGAGGGACGGAAAATCCGCGCTCGGTGGCGCCGGGTGCAGCGCGACGTGGCCTACGCCCGCGCTCACGGCCGCGGCCTCGACTCGCTGCGCCAACTTGCCGCGCGCTTGCCGGTCGTTGCTCGAGACCAGCAGGAAGCCGCCCGGGGCGAGGTGCCGGAGGCAATCCGCGACGAGCGCTTCGAGGCCCTGCCGCGCACTCCAGAAGCTGCGCCCGGCAGAGGCGGCGGTGGGCGGGTCGAGCACGATGCCGTCGAACTGCGCATCGGTTGCGAGTTCGGCGAGGAAGCGGCGAACGTCGCGCTTCAGCGAATGATGCCGTTCCAGCGCGACGCCCGAGCGCTGGAGATTCTCTTCCAGCCGCGCGAGGTAAGGCCCGGATAAGTCGACGCTCGTCACCTCGCCGGCGCCCGCGGCCAGTAGCGCTGCGCTGAACGCGCCGGTGTGCGCGAACAAATTGAGGTAGCGGCCACCGGCGCGAACGCGCGCTGCGAGCGCGGCGCGATTGGCGCGTTGATCGGGGAAGAAGCCGGTCGCCGTGTGCGGGCGCGCCGGCTCGGCGAGGCCGCTGTCGATGCGGAAAGCGAGCGGACCCTCGCGCACGACGAGGGGGTCGGGCACGGGCGGCCCAGCGAGTTGGCGTACGCAGGCGAGATCGCCAGACGGTTGGGGTCGCAGGTTCAGCACCGCGATCACGCTCGGCTCGCGGCCGAGTTCTTCACCCAGCGCTGCCGCGAGTGCGGCCGTGGCGCGCTCCCAAA
>JANNDT010000443.1:0-2011 GCA_031387905.1 Deltaproteobacteria bacterium | reverse complement strand
GCCAGCTTTTTCTTTGAGCTCGACGACCAGCGCGTCGACTTGCGTGGAATCGGCGAGATCGGCTCGCAGCAGGAACGCGTCGCCGCCGCACTTGTCGGCGATCGCGCGCGCCTTCTGCGCGCTCGAGCGGTAGTGCACGCCAACGCGGAAGCCCGCCGCTGCGAGCGCGAGCGCGCAGGCGGCGCCGATGCCGGTGCCGGCGCCCGTAACAAGCGCGACGCGCGCGTCGCTCACGCCGCGGCCCCGAAGCGCAGCAGCGCTCGCGCCCAGGTGAGGCCGCCACCGACGACGACTGCCGCCACGTCGCTCCCGGCCGGGATCTTGTCCCAGTGCTGCGAGATCACCGTCGGGCAACTCGCTCCGCCGGTGTTTCCGAACCACTCGACGTTCGAGAAGTGACGCTCCGGCGCGATCCCGCAGCGCTGCACCACTTGATCGAGGACGCGCATGTTCGCCTGATGCCCGACGAAGTAGAGCGGCCGCTCGCCGCCTTCTTCCGCGAGCTGCTCCTTCAACTTTTCATAGCCGTCGCGCGTGCGCTTGATCGCGAACATCTGCACCGCGCGGCCGTCCTGGGTGAACGTGCTGGTGCGGCGGATCAGCACTTTGTCCGCGCCCGAAGGATCGGATTGAACGTGCGCCCAGATCGCCCTCACCTGCGAGGGCACGCGCATCGAGATCACCGTCGCGCAGGCGCCGTCGCCGAACAGCGCCACGGCGGAGCGGTCCGTGTAATCCACCGCCGAGGTGAGCTGCTCGGTCTGCGTGATCAGGATGAACTCCGGAACTTTCGCCGGATCCATTAGCGAGAGATTGTAGAGCTGCGTCAGAAACGTCGAGCAGGCGCTGTTGATGTCCCAACAAGGCGCCTCGATCTGAAGCTGCTTCGCGACGTAGCTCGCTTCGGCGGGGCACAGGATGCGCGGCGCGGAGCTGCCCGAGATCACGAGGCCGATCTGGTCGCGGGAAACGCCCGCGCGCGCGAGCGCCATTTCGCCCGCGCGCTGCGCGAGGTCGGCGTTCGTGTAGAGCAGCGCGCTCTCGGCCTCGCGCACGTCCTTGTTCCGGGTCGCCTTCAAGTACGCGAGCGGCAGCGCGCTGTGGCGCTCGCGGATGCCCACGCGCTCGACGATCCACTCGTCGTTGGTCCCGATGTCGAGCTCTTCGAGGAACTTGTTGGTGATCACGGGCTCGGGATGGAAGTGGCCCATGCCATGGATGTAAAGGGTCAAGTGGTGCTCCCGGAGACATGCTCGCCGCCGTCGATGCGGATCACGGTGCCGTTGATCCACGCCGCTTCGGGCAAGCACAATAAATAGAGGACGTTCGCGACATCGGGCGGCGTGGTGAGCCGGCGCAGCGGGTTGCGCAGCCGCGAGTGCGCCTTCAGCCGCTGGCTGCCAGGAATCGCCGCCAGCGCTGGTGTCTCCGTAACACCGGGTTGCAGCACGTTGCAGCGCACGCCGTGCGGGCCGAACTCGGAGGCGATCGAACGCGAGGTCGCTTCGAGCGCGACCTTCGCCGCCGAAACCGCCGCGTAGCCCTTCCACGCCACCGCGTTGCCCTCGCTCGTGAGGCCGAACACGCGCGCGTCCGCGGCGAACTGCCCGCGCTGGAAAATGTCCTGCACCCAGTCGAGCAGGCTCGTGCCCATGCAGTGGATCGTGCGCGCGAAGTCTTCGGCATCGAGCAGCGAGTGCGTCGGATACACCGGCGCGCTCGAAAGCTCGGTGAGTTCGTCGACGCCTTCCGCCGCCAGCTTGTCGACGGCGTTCGCCAGCGCCTCCCGCGCGATGCCGAGCGAATCCGCGAGCTTCTGCACTGCGGCGCCCGCATCCGGCTTCGGGACTTCCGGCACGATCAGCTTCAGGTTCCCGAACGCGATCGAGTGCAGCAGCATCTTCACGCGGCCGTTCGCGCCGAGCGCGCTCGCGAGCTGCGTGAGAATCTGCCCGCGCACGCCCGCATCGAGCGCGTCTTCATTCTCGATGATCAGCTTCACGCCGCTCGC
>JANNDT010000023.1:0-9293 GCA_031387905.1 Deltaproteobacteria bacterium | reverse complement strand
CCCGCTGATCACGTCCTGCACGCTGAAGATCGCTTCCTCGATGACCTCACGGAAGTTCACTTCCTGCGTCTGCACAGGCATCTCGCCCTGCTTGATGCGCCACAGATCGAGGATGTTCTGGAGCGTGCGCTGGAAGCTGGTGCCGTCGTCGAGCGCGGCGCGCAGGCTGTCCTTCGCCGCGTCGGAGAGCTGCTCGTTCTCGCCTGCGAGCACTGCGATGATCGCTTCGATTATGCTGTTGAGCGGCGTGCGGAGCTCGCGCGACATCTTCTCGATGAAGTCACTCTTCAGCTTCTCGACCTTGCCGAGTTGCTCGCTCTTGCGCAGCAACTCGATGTCCTGCGCGAACAGGGCTTCCGAGAGCTTCAGGATCTCGTCGCTGCTCTCGCCCTCCGCACTGGAGCCGTCGCTGAGCTTCTTCTCGAGCGCATCGACGCGCCCTTGCAGCTGAGCGTGGTCGAGCGACACGGCGGCGCCGCGCGCGAGCGCAGCCAGCCCGGAGGCGGCGCGATCGTCGAGCGCGCCGTTGCCGCCTACGATCAGCGCTCCCCAATAACAATCACCGATCGACAGGGGTAGGCCGATGGCGCCATCCACCGCGCGCGGGCCGAGCGAGCGCAGCGCGGGCGAGCGAACGGGATCTCGCCCGCCCGAGATCTCACGTGCCCAGGCATCGACGGCGCGCGCCGCGACGCGCGCTTCGTCGGCTGAGGCGAACCCCGCCGCGGCGCGCAGTGTGAGCGCCGCTCCCGCTTCGCTCGTGCTGCGCGCAAACAGCAAGGCGACCCCGCGTGCGAGTTCGGCCGCGCTGCCGGTCGCAACCCGCAGGCTCGCGGCGACGGCTTCGCCGCGGCTGGCATCGCGCTCCCGCCTCGTTTGTACCGCGGTCGCCATCGTCAGAACCGGACGTCCGATCCGAACGTCTCCGCCTTCTCGACGTCCTCGGGCCCGGGTTCATCGCCCTCGAGCTGCAGCTTCGTCTGGAAATCGACAGGGTTCGAAGCAGCGGCCAGCGCCGTCTCCGTCGAGATTTTGTTCGCTTTGAGCAGGTCGAGCAGATGCTGATCGAACGTCTGCATCCGCTCGGGGCGGCTGCGCGCGATGTAGTCCGTGATTTCCCCGGTGCGCTGCGCATCGCGGATGCAGTCTTGAACCGAACGCGACGCCCGCAGCACCTCGACGGCCGGGACGCGCGCGTCTTCCTTCTTGTTCGCGAGTAGCCGCAGCGAGACGATCGCCTTGACGTTGTCGGCGATGCGCGAGCGAACGGCCACCTGTTCGTCGACCGGAAAGAATGAAACGAGCCGGTTGATCGTCGAAGCGACGTCCGCCGTATGAATCGTGGAGAACACCAGATGACCCGTCTCGGCCGCCTTCAGCGACGTGTCGACGGTTTGGTGATCGCGCATCTCGCCGACCATGATCACGTCGGGGTCTTGGCGCAGCGCGGCGCGCAGCGCGTCCGGGAAGCTCGCCGTGTCGGTCCCGATCTCGCGCTGGCTGATGATCGCCTTGTCATGCGTGAAGACGAACTCGATCGGGTCCTCGATCGTGACGATCTTGCACTTCCGCGTTCGGTTGACCTCGTTGATCATCGCCGCGAGCGTGGTCGACTTGCCCATGCCCGTCGCGCCAGTCACGAGAATCAGGCCGCGCCGAATCTGCGCGATGTCGCGCAACACGCTCGGCAGGTTCAGTTCGTCGAGTGCCTTGATCTGCATCGGAATCACGCGCAGCACGATGTTGTAGAAGCGGCGCTGGCGGCTGATGTTGACGCGGAAGCGGCCTTCTCCAGGCAACTCGTAGGCAAGATCGACTTCGTTGAACTCGCTGCGCGCACGCGGATCACCCTCGAGCAGCAGCGCGGCCATCGCCTCGGTGTCCTGCTGCGAGAGCACCTTGTAACGGAGCTCGACCAGGTTGCCGTTGAAGCGGTAGAGCGGGAGGTTCCCGACCTGAAAATGGATGTCGGAGGCGCTCTTTTCGAGCCCCAGACGAAGCAGGCGGTGGAGCTTCTCCCGATCCATCGTCGGCCGACTCCCGGCGCGCATACGCGCGGTTGCATGAAATCGTCGTTCGTATCGGCCGACCGGGCCGTGGCTTGACAGGAACGCGCGGGCGCGACGCGGCTATCTTGCCGCCGCAAGGAGCAGACTGAATGCGAGCGACTCGGAACGGAATGGCGATGACCCTCGCGGGTGCGATTGCGCTCATCTCGGGGGCGGGGGCTCTCGCCGAGGCGGACGGGCCGGTCAGCCCGGCGCCCGCCGACGCGCCGAAGGAGGTTCCGCGGGACGCGAGCGCTCCGAGCGCGGGCGTCGCGCTCGATCAGCTGCTCACGCTGCCGCAAGACCGCACCTATTCCGTCGAGAAAAAGGGTGGGCTGACCCGCGGTGAATGGCGGGCGCGTTACGGCGAAGTGCGCGCTGAAGTGCAGAAGCAGCGCGGCGTGCTCGAGCAGACGGAGCGCAAGATGGAGGACGTCGGGGGCGGCCAATGGTCGGTCAACCCGATCCCGGGCTCCGACTCCGACAGCTCGCGCTCGCCGATCGACTTTCAGTTGCGCAGCGAACTGCGCCGCCAACGCGCAGAACTCGAACGCCTCGAGCGCAAACTCCGCCAGCTCGACATCGAGGCGGATCTCGCGGGCGCCCCGGACGAGTGGCGCAGCTAGACCGCGCGTCTCGCCCAGCGCATTGCGGACGGGATGAAGGCCAGCGCGGGAAGCGTGAGTGCCGCAGTCGCGGCGAACCACGCGCCGTAGCCGAAGCTGCTGACGGCGTCGCCCGAGAACGCGCCGACCAAGCGACCCGTTAGGGGAGAGAGCGCGGTGAGCACCGCGAACTGGACTCCGGCGTGCGTGCGATCGCAGGCACTGACCAGGAGGCTCACCAGCGCCACGCTGGCCGCGCCGCCGCAAAACGATTCCGCGAGCGAGGCCGCCGCGAGCGCGGCCAGCGGCGCGCCGGCAAACGCAGCCGCGGCGTAGGCGAGGTTCGACGCGGCCGCGAGCACGCCTCCGACTACGAGCGCGGCTTGCAGCGAGCTGCGCGCAACCAGCAGCCCGCCGAACGCCGCCCCGAGAATCCCCATGCCTGCGCCGGCAAAGCTAGGGATTAGGCCGATCTGCGTGAGGGTCGTGCCGCTGTCCCGCCAAAACAGTTTCACCATCGGAGCCATCGCGAGATCGCCGAGTCGATAGAAAACGAGGAAGCTGAGCGCGCCCAATAACCCGGGCCTGCGCCAGCTGGCGAGCGACTCGCGCCAGCTGTGCAGTTCTCCGGTCGAGGCGAGTTGCACGCGCGGGGTCGCGAGGATCGCCAGCGCAGAAATCGCGAACGCGGCAGCGGCGAGCTGGTACACGGGCGGCCAGCCGAGGTGATCCGCGAGCATTAGGCCGCCGGACCCGAACGTGAGTGCGCCGATGCGGTACATCGTCACGCGCACCGAGGAGAGCGGTCCCTCCTCGCCGGGCGCCGTGAGTGCGACCGCCGATGCGTCGATCGCGATGTCTTGCGTCGCGGACGCGAGGCAGAAGATCGCGATCAGCGTGGCGGCGCTCGCGACGTTCGGGGCGCTAGGGGCGAGCGCGGTCGCAATCGCCATCGCGGCGAGCGCGCCGGCAATCCAGTGACGCCATTCGCCGAATCGGTCGACCGCCGGCGCCCACAGCGCCTTCAGCGTCCACGCGAGCCCAAACACAGAAAGCCTGCCGAGCGCCTCGAGGCTCCAGCCGGAGTCGCGCAGAAAAACTGGCCACACGTCGCCGAAGATCCCCATCGGGGAGCCTTCGACGAAGTACAGCCCCGCGACAATCGCGAGCTTGCGCCGCAGCTCCACGCTCACCCCTGCGCAATCTGTGCGCGCTCGATCATCTCGACTCGGCAAATGCTCGGGGCTAGCTTGCGCGCCCGCCAGACATTCCAACAGCGAAATTCCAACGGCGAAAGAGAGGCTCCGATGTCCGAGCAGCAGGAACCGAAGGGCAAGGTCGACGCGGTCGCGATCCTCTACATCCTCGGCGGTATCCCCGCGATCGTCGCCTTCGTCGTGATCCTGTTCGCGCTCGTCCGCCTCGGAGCGCCGATCCCGGCGTAGCAAGCGCGGCGTAGCGAGCGGCGCTTCGCCGCGCGCAGCGAGCCGCAGGCGAGCGAAGTCAATGCGCTAGCCGCGGGCGCGTAGCGGCCGCCCAGCGGCGCTTCGCCGCGCGCAGCGCGCCGCAGGCGAGCGAAGTCAATGCGCTAGCCGCGGGCGCGTAGCGGCCGCCCAGCGGCGCTTCGCCGCGCGCAGCGCGCCGCAGGCGAGCGACGTCAATGCGCTAGCGGCGCTCAATCGCGCGTCGCAGCCCGCCGATGCAAGCAGGGCAATGCGCTGCTTTCGCCGCCAACTCCGCGTACTCGCTGCTCCGCTGCTCGTGGTGTCTCTCTCACCCGGCTGCGCGCACGTTCGCTTCGATCCGTCGCCGCCGGGGCCATTCGCGTACTTCACGGCGCCTGCACCGGACGATCCGTGGAGCGCGAAGATCGCGGGTTGGCAGTCGCGCGAGCGCGCGGATCAGACCGACCTCGCGAGCGCACCGGCTTCGGTCTCTGGGCCCGGGGACAGCGCGAATCCCGCAGACGCGGGCGATCTCCGCAAAAGATACGCCGCGTTCCGCGCCGAGCAGCGCCGCCGACAAGCGCGCGAACTCACGCTGTGGATTCAAGAGAACGCGCGCAGTCATTACCGGCCCGACGGAGCGTTCGATCACTGGGCGACGCTGGAAGAAACGCTCGCGAACGACGGCGACGACTGCGACGGGCTCGAGCTGCTCGCGTTCAACTTGCTACGCGAAATCGGCTTCTCGAGTGACGAGGTTTTTCGCGCGATCGTCTATCGCGCCGAAGACGGCCAACACCACATGGTGACGCTCTGGTTCGAGAATCCCGACGATCCGTGGGTGATCGACCCGACCGGCGCGATGGTGCGCGGCATGCCACACATGTCCGAAGTCGCGGGCTGGGCGCCGATCAAGGTGTTCACCGACACGCGCGAGTTCACGCCGCGAGAGATCGCGGCCATCCCCTGACCCGCGCGCAGGGTTCGATAGAGTGCGCGCCCACTTGTTGTGGCTCGAGGGGGGCGCGTGAGCGACTTGCGAAGCGATGCGGGCGAACGCTTACTGCCGGTGATTCAGAAGGAATCCGATCATCCGTGCTTCGAATGCGCAAAGTGCTGCACCTACATCGCGCTCGAGATCGAGAACCCGACGAGCAACGCCGAGATCGACCAGATCATCTGGTATCTCTACCACCGCGACGTCGAGGTGTTCGTCGATTGGGACCACGCGTGGCACGTGTTATTCCGCACGCGCTGCGAAAACCTGACGAGCGCGGGCCTGTGCGGCATCTACGACCGCCGGCCCGCCATCTGCAAAGACTTCGACTGGCGCGAGTGCGAGCAGCGCTTCACGCCGGAAGACGGCCCGCCGGATCAGCACGCGTGGGCGACCGCCGATGCGTTCGTCGCGTGGTTCCAGAAGCAGCGCCCCAAGGCGTGGGCGCGCTACCAGGCGCATCTGGCGAAGACCCACGCGACGGGCGAAGACGCCGAGACGCTGCGCCTGAAGAAGGTCGCGAAGGCGAGGCGCAGCCGGGCGAAGTAGACGAGACCGCTCGCGCTGCGCGATGCTGGCGCGATGGAAACCATTTCGCGCAAACCCGACCCGGAACGACTCAAGGATTACGCCAAGCACGTCTTCGGCATGCTGAATGGCGCCGTCACATCGGCGCTGATTTATCTCGGCGACGAGCTGGGCCTTTTTCGCGCGCTCGCGGAGCACGGGCCTGCGACGCCCGACGAGCTAGCGGCGCGCACCGGCCTCTCCGAGCGCTGGCTGCGCGAGTGGCTCTACAACCAAGGCGCCGCGCGCATTCTCGAGTCCACGCCAGATGGGCGATTCGCGCTCTCCGCCGAGGGCCGCGCCGTGCTCGCCGACGAGAATCACCCCGCGTTCGGCGGCGGCATGTTCTCGCAGTTACCGAAGACGCTCTCGCTCGTTGCGCAGTTGCCCGAGGCGTTTCGCACGGGCGTCGGCCTCCCGTACGACGCAATCGGGCCCGAAGGCGCGCGCGGTATCGAGCGCGGCTTCGCGCCCTGGGTGCGGAACTTTCTGGTGCGCGTCGGCGTGCCGCGAGTCGAGGGCCTGAAGGCGAAGCTCGAAGCCGGCGCGCGCGCAGCAGACGTCGGCTGCGGGAGCGGTGCAGCGCTGATCGAACTCGCGCGAGCATTCCCGAAAGCCGACCTGCACGGCTACGAGCTCTCGCGTTACGCGCTCGCGCGCGCAGAGGAGAACAAGCAGAAGGCGGGCGTCTCGAACGTGCACTTCCACCACGTGAGCGAAGAGGCGTTGCCCGCGGACGGCAGCTTCGCGCTGGTGATGACCTTCGACTGCCTCCACGACATGACGCATCCGCAGCAGACGCTCGCTGCGATTCGCAAAGCGCTCGCAGCCGACGGCGTGCTCTGGATCGCCGACATCAAGGCCCTGCCGACCTACGCGGAGAACGTCGCGAAGAACCCGATGGCGTCGCTGATGTACGGCTTCTCGGTGCTGACGTGCATGTCGTCGGCGCTCTCGGAGCCTGGCGGCGCGGGCCTCGGCACGCTCGGCTTTCACGAAGGCTGCGCGCGCGAGATGACGGCCGCCGCGGGCTTCACGCGCTTCAAACGCCTCGACATCGACCACGCGGTGAACGCGTTCTACGAAGCGCGCCCCTGAGGAAGTCCGTAATTACTGGCCCGGCTCGTCCTCGTCTTCGCCCTCGGGCGCCTTCTCGATGCGCAAGCTGCGGCCCTGCTTGTCGGCGCTGTCCTCCGCGACCTCACGCTCGCGCTTGATCTTGATCTCGAGTTCCTTGCGCGCGTCTTCGGCCGCCGTGCGCTCCGCCTCGATGCGGCCGCGCTTGATCGTGATCAGGCGGCGCTCGAGCAGCCGGTTCCGCATCGCGACGAGTTCGCGCGGGAGGCGGGGCGAGGGTGCCCCCGGCGCGTAGCTCACGGTCACTTCGGCCTTGGTCGAGGTGCCGTCGGTCGCCGTCGCCACCACCTCGAGGCGGTTCAAACCCGGCTGCACTGGCACCAGCGCGGCGAACGAGCCGTCCGCGTTGATGATCGTGTCGGTCGCGGCCTCCGCCTTGGTGAGGTTCGTGATCGTGAGCTTGTCGAGGTTCGCGAAGTTCACTGTCTCGACGACCGCGGGCAGATCGCCCGGCGAACTCACGGGCGTGAAGTAGCCGCCGGTGTAGGCGGCGAGCTGCACGCACGCGATCGGGCCGTCGAGCGCCTCGGGCCCGATCGCGAACGTGTGCACCTGCACGTCGGCGCGGCGCGCCTGAGAAGCGACGCGCAGCACGGACTTCACGTTGTCGCCGTGGAACTCAGCGGGATAAGGCGCAGTCGGCTGACCGTCCGTGAAGAACAGCACCACCTTTTGACTCCCCGGATCGGGCTTCGACATGCTGCCTCGGAAGCCCTTCAACTCGCGGAGCGCGAGGCGCACGCCCTCGGTCATGTTGGTTTGGCCTTCCGGCCCGCGCTTGAACACGCGGTCGAGCGATTTTGCGATGCGCTCATAATTGGTCGAGAGCGGCTCCTCGGTGATCGCGTCCGGCTGGTTGTCCGAATAGATCTGGCCCGTGTAGGGATCTCGCTGGTCTGCGGTGCCAGCGAACGTCACGAGACCGACGCGAGTGTTCCGCGGATCAAGGCTTTCGAGCACCTTCTTCGCCGCCGCGACTTCCGCCGCGAGGATCGAGTCGCCCGGGTCCGACTGTTTGAAGATCCCCGACAACCCGCTCGCGCCGATGATCCCGTTGCCGTTGATGTCGGCTCCAGAGGCCGTGTTGGTCGAGCCCGAGGTGTCGAGCACGAGCACGACGTCGAAGCGCTTGAACTCGCCGAGCAGGGCGAGCGCGCGCCCCGCCAGGAACGCGCCTTCCGGGCCGCCGACGATCGAGCCGTCCGTAGGCTCCTCGATCTCGAGCTTGAGCGTGGTGGACATCGCGCCGGCCTCGCCGAGCAGCGCCTCGCCTTCCACGAGTTCCGCGTTTTCGCCGCCAACCTCGACGTCGTCGCCCACCGCGACCGTCGCGTCGATTTCGTCCGCGGGCACGAGCGACGCGAACTTCGTGAACGGCTCGCCGCGTCCGGCCGCGAGCGGCTTCTTCAGCGCGTCGAGCACGCCGCCGATCGGCGCGACGCCGAGCCGCTGCGTGCCCTCTTGCTCTTCATCGGGCCACGCGGCCTCGAGAATTCCGATCACAGTGCCGCCCGGGAAGCGCAGCACTGGCGCGCCGCCCCAGCCACGCAGATCCGCCGGCACGTCGAGGCGCACCTCGATGCGGTGGTCGTCGGCGACGCGCACCGTGCCGAAGATGTCGTCCTCGTCCGCAGGCATGCCCGCAGGGACTCCGAGGATGCGCACGCGCGAGCCGCGCACGCTTTGAATCGGCTGCGTATCTGCCTGCAGGATGCGCGCGCCCACGGGCTTCAGGTCGAGCGCGAAGATCATGAAGTCTTCGCGCAGCGAGCCGTCCTTCGAAGAGGAGAAGGGCGTGCCCGGCGGCACCAGCAAGCGGCTCGCGACGCTCACACGTTGCCGCGAACGTCCCGTCTCGAAGCCAACCTCGGTCGTCTTCGTGAGCTTGCCGAGCAGCAGCGTATGCGCCGACGTCACTGCGACCGCGCCTTCCGGGTTTTGCGCTGCGAGGAAGAAGGCGGTGCCGGAGCCAACCACCTCCTTGCCGGATTGGAAGCGCGGCCGGACGACGGCGGGGTCTTCCGCGTTCGCCGCGAAGGCGGCAAAGAGGAGCGCTGCAACGATCGAGCTTCGAGTGGTGTTCATGGCTCGGCCAGGATAAGGGAGCGACTACTGACTGCCAGAAACTTGCTGCACGCCCGCGCGCGCCGCGCACCTTGATACGTTCCTCGTTCGTGCGTGAAATCGGGGACGGGGGAAAAGTGGTGAGAGGAATCGTGCTCGCGTGCGCGCTGCTGCTCGCGGCGGCGCACGCCGCTGCTGGCCCGCACGCCGCGCAGGAGCGCTTCGGTCGGGTGGTGATCGACGCCGGGCATGGCGGCGACGATCACGGCGCCCGCGGCCCGGCGGGCTTGCTCGAGAAAGATCTCGTGCTCGACCTCGCGCGGCGTCTCGCGAAGAAGCTGCGCGCCGAGGGCGTCGAAGTGCAGCTGACGCGCGACGCCGATGCGTTCGTCGCGCTCGACGCGCGCACGCAGGCCGCCAACGCCGCGGG
>JANNDT010000402.1:0-11210 GCA_031387905.1 Deltaproteobacteria bacterium | reverse complement strand
CGTCGCGCGTCGTGAGGAGCAAGCGCGAGAAGCCGAGCTCGCGAATCGCCGCGGCGCGTCCCATCGGCGTAGGCAGCTTCCACTCGAGCAAGTCGATGCCCTGCGCGCGCTGGCCGCGGTCGTCGTGAATGATCCACGCGTCCCACTGCACTCGGCCCGGCATGCCGAAGCCCGCGCCGTCCTGCGGAACGGGTCGCGTGTGCGAGAGCGGAGTGAGCCCGAGCGCGCCCTGATAAAAGTCGAGCGAGCGCGCGAGTTGCGAGCAGTTCACGTTTACGTGCACGACAGACATGAAGTCGAGGGACATCGCTCACTCCCGCGCGCCGCACTGCGCACCGGCTTGCCGTCGCAGCCTATCGCGGGCGATGCTGAGCGGTCATGCGAGCGAACCTCGAGCTGAAAGCGCGCTGCGCGGATCTCGAACGCGCGCGCGAGCGGGCGCTCGAAATCGCGACTGCATGGCTCGGCGTCGACGAGCAAACCGACACGTATTTCGCGACGCGCGCGGGCCGGCTCAAGCTGCGCGAATCGAGCCTCTCGGGCGCGCAACTGGTGCCGTACTCTCGGGCCGACGAGCCCGGCGCCAAGCGCTCCGATTATCAGGTGATCGCGGTCGAAGACGGCGCGGGCCTCTTGCGCTTGCTCACGGCGATGCTCGGCGTGCACCGCGTCGTGCGGAAGCGCCGCGAGATCGGGCTCTACGAGAACGTGCGCATCCATCTCGATCGCGTCGCAGGGCTCGGCACCTTCATCGAGTTCGAGGCGGTGTGGGATGGCGCGCCCGAGGGGCTCGCCGACCAGCAGCGCAAGCTCGCGTTTCTCCGCGAGCGGCTCGGCGTGCGCGACGAGGACCTAATCGCGGGGAGCTACGAGACGCTGCTCGGGAGTTAGGAAAGAACGGCGTGCGAGCGCTCGGCGGCCCCGCGCGCTCGGCGTCACCACCAAAGCGGCCACGCGATCGCGTCGAGCAGCACGGTTTGCACGCAAAACGCAGCTGCGCCGAGCGGCGCGGCGGTGCGCCACGCGCCCGGCAGTGGAGGCGTTAGGCGCAGCGTCGTCGCCAAAAGCGCGAGCGAGCCGGCAGCTACGAGCGCGAGGTCGAGCACCACGAGCGCGAAAGGAACCGCGCCATCGAGATGCCACTTCGTGAGCGGCATCCAGAGCGCGGAGCCGCCGAGCACCGCGGCGTACATCGCGTGCAGCGCGGTGTAGGGCAGGCCGCCGGCGACGCGCGAGCGCAGCGGGCTCGCGTGCAAGAAGAGTGCAGGCGTGAACGCGAGGTAGCCGGCGGCCGCGACAAACATCCAGCCCGTGTAGACGCCGCGCACAGCGTCGGGCACGCCTCCCCACATCGCGCGGACGGTGCCGGGCCAGTGCGCGAAGCCGAAGGCGTACGTCGCCAGGATCGCGGGGCCAAGCGCGAGCTGGAGCGCGAGGAAGAAAATGCGGTCGCGATGCACCTCGCGAGCATGCCAAAAGCCGCCAGAAAGCGGCGGAGCGCGAACCCGAAAATCGAAACAAAAGGGGTCAGACCCCGATCGAGTCGAATCTCGGGCGTTTTGCTGGAGTCCCGCATGGATACGCGGGGAGTTGCTGCCTTAGCGAGACCGAGAGGGGTCAGACCCCTTTCGGTCTCGCTGCTGGTTTCGGCGCGCGCGGGTTGCGAGTCCGCGCGTTCACGCCGCTCGCGGCGGCGGCACCGAGATACGCTGCGCCGCCCACTCGGAGGCTCGCGATGAAGCTCTCGTGCGCATTGCTCCCCGCCCCGAACGCGGGCGCACTGGCCGCGCGCGCCGAGGCGCTCGGCTACGCGCGCGTCTGGTTCCCCGATTCGCCCGCGCTCTATGGCGACGTTTGGATCAGCCTCGCGGACGCGGCGCGCGCCACCACGCGCATCGGCCTCGGCACCTCCGTAATCATCCCGACGCTGCGCCACCCAGCGGTGACGGCGGCGGCGGTCGCGCACCTCGAGGCGATCGCGCCGGGCCGCCTCGCGGTGGCGTTCGGCACGGGCTTCACGGGCCGTCGCATGTTCGGGCAGAAGCCGATGTCGCTCGCGACGCTCGGGCGCACGTTGCGGCAGATCCAGGGGCTGCTGCGCGGCGACGCGGTCGAGATCGACGGCGCGCTCGCGAAAATGATGCACCCCGCCGGTGTCGTGGCGGCGCGGCCCGTAACAACTCCGCTGCTGCTCGCCGCGGGTGGCCCGAAGCAGCTCGCGCTCGCACGCGAACTCGGTTGCGGCGTGATGTGCGCGGGCGGCGTGCCCGAAGGCGTGCGCGATGCGGTAATGCTCGCGTTGGGTACGGTGCTCGCGCCGGGCGAAACGTTCGAGTCGCCGCGCGTCGCCGAAGCGATCGGGCCCGCGATTGCGGTGGTGTGGCACGGCACGTACGAGGCGCGGCCCGCTGCGGTCGATCAGCTCCCCGGCGGCAAGGCTTGGCGCGAGGAGATCGAGAAGTTCCCAGCGAACGCGCGCCATCTCTACGTGCACGAAGGCCACCTCATCGAGATGACGCCGCGCGACCGCCAGGCCTACACGCCGCTGCTCGCGGGTACGACCTTCAGCGGCACACCGGCAGAACTCCGGCAAAAGGCGAAGGAACTCGAAGCAAAGGGGGTCGGCGAACTCGTCTACTGGCCGCTCGGGCCGGATATGCCTGGCGAACTCGCGCGCATGGCGGAAGCGCTCGGCGCGAGCGCATAATTGGCCAACCGGCGCGGGGAAAGAGCCACTTGCCACCCGCCCTGGCTTCGAGGCAACTCTCCTTTCGAGGAACGTGCGGATGGGCACCTATCAGGCCTTGCGTGAAGCCGAGCGGCGCCGTGACGAGCGGCGTGCCGCGGCGCCATTCGCCGAGCCTACTGGCCTGCGCCGCTTCCGCGTTGTCACGATTGCGAACCCGAAGGGCGGCGTCGGTAAGACCACGCTCGTCGCGAACCTCGCCGCGTACCTGCGCGCGTTTCGCGAAGACATGCCGGTGCTCGTGCTCGGGCTCGATGGCCAGGACGGCCTGGATCGAACGCTCGCGCTCGAACCCCAGTCTGCGCGGCCGGACCTAATCGATGCGCTCACGGCCGGCGATCTCGCGAGCGCTACGCGCTTCGGGCAGTTCGGCATCGAGTACGTGCCGAGTCCGCCCTCGCGCGAAGCGTTGGCGGACGCGCTGCGCGAGGCGGGCGGCCTCGCGCGGCTGCTCGATTCCCGCGCGGCAGACGGTGTCGTGTTGATCGACACGGGCAGCGAGCTCGGCGCCCCGGTTCGCGCGGCGCTCGCGCAGAGCGATCTCGCGATCCTTCCGGTGCGCGACCTCGAATCGCTCGCGCAAGCGGAGAAGCTGCTCACGCTCGGTTTCGCCCGCGAGCGCGCACAGTTCGCGCTCTGCGGCCTCGACCTACGCGTGAAGTTCGACGCGCCAGACCGGCCCGACGTGCTCGCGCTGCTGCTCTACGAGCTGCGTGTGCGCGGGCTCTCGCACTTCGCGACCTGGCTCTCGCGCAGCCCCGCAGTCGAGGCGCTCGGCACGACGCCGGATGGCCGCCGGCGCACGGTGCTGCACGGCGCGCCGGGCTCGATCGTGCACCGCCAGTTTCAAGCGCTCGCGCACGAAGTGCTCGCACAGCTCGATGCGCTGCCCGCGCTTGTTACGGCGCCATCGCACGAGCCGGTCGCGGTGCCCGCGCCGCGCGCGAACGGCGGGCTCGCCAGCTGGATCTTGTCGCGAGCCTCGCGCGCCTGAACCCGCTGAGCGCGAGTCCCACGTCCCCGCCGTGGCTAGTGCGTGCGCCAGTCGAGCACGGAGCGGCCGATCGTGCTGCGAGCCTCGAGCCGCTCGAGTTCGGCGGGCAGCGCCGTGAACGGGGCGATGCGCCCGACGATCGGACGAATGCGCCCCGCGCCGAGTAGGCGCACGAGTTCGCGCTGCACTTCGTCGCCAAGCGCTCGCGGCAGCACATTGACCGCGCCGAATTTCGTCGCGCCATCGCGATACGCGAGCATCACGCCAGCGATCGAGAAGTTCCCGAACACCAGCGCTCGCGGCGTGAACAGCGCGCGATCCTCCGCCTCGATGCCGCCCGAGAAACCGGCCATCACCAGCCGCCCGCCGCGCGCCATCGCCGGCAGCGTCGCCAGTGTGGTGGCGCCGCCCACGAGGTCGCACACCACGTCTACGCCGTGGCCCGCAGTCGCATCCATTAGAGCGCCGGCGAACTCGCCGCCGCGGTAGTCGAGCGCGATCTCCGCCCCGAGTTCGCGGCAGAAAGCTCGCTTCTCCGGCGAGCTGGCCATCGCGATCACGCGAGCGCCGTGAGCGACGCCCAGTTGCAGTGCAGCGGAGCCGACGCCGCCCGCGCCTGCGTGGACGAGCAGCCACTCGCCTGCATGCAGGCGCCCGCGCTCGAACAGCGCAAGCCAACCGACGTGGAACGGGAAGAAGAGCGCAGCCGCCTCGGAGTCGTCGAGCGAGTCTGGCGCGTCGAAGGCCATCGCTGGATCGACCAGCGCGGCCTCTGCGTGCGCGCCGTACGCGCCGACTGCGCACGCGGTCACGCGTCGCCCGAGCCAACGTTCCGCGCCCGTGCCCACGGCGTCCACCACGCCGCACACCTCCATGCCGAGCGTGTACGGCAGCGCCGGGTCGACGCTGAGGTAGCGGCCGTAACAACCATCGACTTCGTTGAAATTGCAAACCGTCGTTGCCGCGCGAACGCGCACTTGTCCCGGGCCCGGTGCGGGCTCGGCGACCTCTTCCAGCGCGAGCGCTTCGCTAGGCCGCCCGTGCCGCACGACGCGCCACGCTCTCACGTCTGTGCTGCCGACGTGATCATCACGGCTGCGTCTCGACCGCTCGCCCTTCCTCGCGCCAGCGCCGCATGCTGCCGTCGAGCGAGCGCACGCTCGCGAAACCTGCGCTTCGCAATAACTCGTTGGCCTGACTCGCGCGGCCGCCGACTTCGCAGTACGTGACGACGCCGCGCTGCTTGTAGGCGGCCAACTCCGCGAGCCGCGCCTCGAGTTCTTGGATCGGCACGAGCCGCGCGCCCGGCACGTGGCCCGCCGCGAACTCCTCCGGCGTGCGCACGTCGAGGAGCAACGGCGCGGCGGTGCTCGCGAGCAGCGCCGCGAGTTCGCTCGGCTGCACGGGCTGCGGCTCTTCGGCGCAGGCCGCGACGGCGAGGAAGAGCAGCGAGGTCGCGAGGCGAAGCATGCGTTGCGTCATGCGGCGCACTCTACAACCCGGCCGCCGCCGAGATAACCTGCGCGCATGCCGACACTGTTTACGCGCATCATCCGCGGCGATCTGCCGGGCCGTTTCGTTTGGCGCGACGCCCACTGCGTCGCGTTTCTCACCGTCGCGCCGCTGCGGCCGGGCCACACGCTGGTGGTGCCGATCCGCGAGGTCGACCATTGGCTCGATCTAGAGCCCGCCGAGGCGGCTCGACTGATGAGCGTGGCTCAGAAAGTCGGGCAAGCCGTGCAAGCGGCCTTCGCGCCCGTGAAGGTCGGCCTAATGATTGCGGGGCTCGAAGTGCCGCACGTGCACGTGCATCTCGTACCGATTCACGAGCTGCGCGACCTCGATTTTGCGCGCACCGAGAAAAACCCGGCGCCCTCCGCACTGGACGAGGCGGCGCAGAGACTGCGCGCGGCGCTTCGCGCAGCAGGGCATCGCGAGGTGGCGGATTGAAGGAGCGCTCGCTTCTGCGCCACCGCGTGTTCTGCGCCGCGCTTGCGCTGCTCGCGAGTCTCGGCGCCTCGCGCGCGGCGCTCGCGAAGCCGGCCGTAATTCTCATCTCGCTTGACGGCGTGCGGCACGACTACCCGGACCGTGACGTGCTGCCCGCATTCGCGCGCCTCGCCCGTGACGGAGTGCGCGCCGAATCGCTCACTCCTGTGTTCCCGTCGATCACGTTCCCAGCGCACACCTCGCTCGCGACCGGCGCGTACCCGGATCGCCACGGCATCGTCAATAATCAGTTTCGCGTGCCGGGCGGGAAGGAGCTGCGCTACGGCGAGACCGCCTCAGCGCTCGAAGCGGAGCCGCTCTGGGTGGCCGCCGAGCGCCAGAGCGTGCGCGCCGCGACGTTCTTCTGGCCGCTCTCCGAGGCCGATTGGCGCGGCCACGCACCGAGCTACCGGCGCGCGCCGTTCGACGAGGAGCTTCCAGAGAGCGCGAAGGTCGAACAGATCCTCGCGTGGCTCGATCTGCCCGAACCGGAGCGGCCCGGGCTCGTGATGTCGTGGTGGCACGGGGCGGATAGCGCGGGCCACGAGAACGGCCCCGACGCCGAGGCCACTCGCGCAGCGCTGCGCGGGCAGGATGCGGAACTCGCGCGCCTGATTGCGGGCATCGACGCGCGCAAACGCTGGAGCGAAATCACCCTAATCATCGTGAGCGATCACGGCATGCTCGCGCCGGAGGATGCGCTCGACGCGCAGGATCTGCTCGAAGCCGCCGGCGTCGCGGGCAACGCCATCAACGCGAGCGCTCTCGCGCTCATAACGCTCGACGCGCCGAGTGACGCGGGCGCCACCGCGCGCAAACTCGCGGCCGCCGAGCCGCGCATTCGCGCGTTTCCGCGCGCAGCACTTCCGCGCGAGCTGCGCTTCGCCCACGCGAACGTGGGCGATCTCGTGCTGTTCGCGGAGCCGCCGCTCGCGTTCATGGACGCGTACGGCCAGTTCGATCTCTGGCGGATCGCCGCGTCTGTGTGGGGCGGCGAAGTCGGCGTGCACGGCTACGACCCTGAGAAGTACCCAGCGATGCGCGGCATCTTCTTCGCGCTCGGACGCGGCGCGGCGCCCGGCGCAAAGCTCGGCCGCGTGCGCGCCATCGACGTCGCGGCGACCGTCGCGCAGTTGCTCGGCATCGCGCCGCCCGCGCAGAACGAGGGCGCGCCGATCGCGGGGGTTGGCGAGCCCGCTGCGCTGGTGAGCGCCGCTAGCTCGGCGGCATCGCTACCGCGCTGATGCCGTGGCGCTTGCCCGCGGTGTAGCCGCCGTCGACAGCGAGTGCGGCGCCGTTCACGAACGAGGCGTCGTCCGAGCACAGGAACAGCGCCGCGGCCGCGATCTCCTCGGGCTCGCCCAAGCGCCCGAGCGGATGCGCCTGCACCACGCGGTCCGCGACTTCTTTGAGGGCTGGGTCGTTCAGCGCCGCAGTCATTGGGGTGCGGATGAAGCCCGGGCAGATGCAGTTGCTGCGAATGCGGTGCGGTCCGTAATCGAGCGCGAGGTTGCGCGTGAGCAACACGACGCCGCCCTTCGAGGCGTTGTAGGGCGCCGTCGATTCGCCGCCCTCGAGGCCGTACACGCTCGCGAGGTTCACGATCGCGCCCGGGCGATTGCGCCGCAGCATCGAAGCGAGCGCATGCTTCGCGACCAGGAACGTGCCTGTTAGGTTGACGTCGAGCACGCGCCGCCACTCGGCGAGGTCGAGTTCATGCGCGAGCGTGCCGCCCGCGACTCCAGCGGCGTTGACCACGCAGTCGATGCCGCCGAGCGCCGCGTCGATCGCCGCGAGCGCGCGCGCCACTTGCTCCTCGTCGCGTACATCGGCCAGCTCGAACGCCGCGAACGGCAAGTCGCCCGCCGGCTTCGCGAGATCGAGCCCGGCCACGCGCGCGCCCTCCGCCGCGAAGCGCTTCACGCACGCCATGCCGATGCCCGAAGATGCGCCCGTCACGAGCGCGCGTTTGCCTGAAAGACGACCACTCAAGGGAGGCTCCTCGTGAGAAGGAGCCGACGTTATCGCGAGCGGAGCGCCGCGCGCGGCCACACCCGCGAGAGCAATCTGCTGATCGCCACGCTCGCGATCGCCGCAAGCGGCGCAGCGATCAGACCGCTCGCAATCGCGAGCGCGCGTCCGGTATCCCAGATCAGGCGATTCATCGCCTCCGCTTGCGCAGGCGTGATCTCGGCGCCCGAGAGGAATCCATCGCCGTCGAGATCGAATGCTGCGAGGCGTCGCTCGAGGATCACGTCCGCGATGAGCGAGGGCCCAGCCCAGAAAGCATATGTGGCGATCAGGCACGTCAGCGCGATTCGTGCCGACTTCCACGGGTGCCTGGCCAGCGCGCGCTCGACCAGCGGGACGCCGATCGTCGTAACGAACATCACGCAAACTGGGAGCCAGTAGCCACCCACGAACATCGCCCACGCGATGTCGAACCAGGACCAGTTTTCGCGCAAGGTCGCTCCTTCCTCGCATTCCTCGGCACCGAACGGACTAAGGTTCTGCCCGCTCCATTGTGAGGAACCAGACGTGCTCGAAGTTCACGGAACCTGTGAGCCGCAGTTCGAGAAACTGCGCAGCGTGTTCACGCAGAGCTTCGAGCGCGCTGACGGCAAGAGCGAGGTCGGCGCCGCAGTTGCGGTGTGGCACGGCGGCAAGCTCGTCGCGGACTTGTGGGGTGGCTTCGCGGATGCGGCGAAGACGAAGCCGTGGCAGCGCGGCACGATCGCGAACGTCTACTCCACGACGAAGGGCATTACGGCGCTGTGCGCGCTGCGGCTCGCAGAACGCGGCGCGCTCGATCTCGACGCGCCTGTCGCGCGTTACTGGCCGGAGTTCGCGGCGAGCGGCAAGGGCGCGATTCCGGTGCGCTGGTTGCTGACGCATCAGGCCGGGCTGGCCGCGGTGCGCGAGCCGCTGCCCGAAGCCGCGCTCTTCGATTGGCGCGCGGTCTGCGACGCGCTCGCCGCGCAAGCCCCGTGGTGGGAGCCCGGCACCCAGCACGGTTATCACGCCATGACTTTCGGGCACCTCGTCGGCGAAGTGGTGCGCCGCATCGACGGCCGCACGCTCGGCAATTATTTCCGCGCGGAACTCGCCGAGCCGCTCGGCCTCGATTTCCACATCGGCGTGCCCGAGGGCGCGCTCGCGCGCTGCGCCGAGATGCTTCCCCCGCCAGTCGTGCCCGGCGAGAAGGCTGCGCTCGCGCCATTCGCTGCGGAGGGCGGCGCATCCGTCACCGCCGCCGCTCTCAACAACCCGCGCCAGCGCCGCGGCGCGGTCAACACGGAAGCGTGGCGGCGCGCCGAGTTGCCCGCGGCAAACGGCCACGGCGACGCGCGTTCGCTGGCGAAGGTCTACGGCATTCTCGCATCGGGCGGCGCGCACGACGGCGTGCACGTGCTCTCACCCGAGTGGGTACTGCGCGCGCGCACCGAGCAAGTCTTCGGCAGAGACGCGGTGCTGATGGGCCTGCCCACGCGCTTTGGCCTCGGCTTCATGCTGCGCCACGACTTCATGCCGCTCGGCCCTAACAAGAACGCGTTCGGCCACCCAGGCGCTGGCGGCTCGATCGCGTTCGCGGACCCGGATGCGGGCATCGGCTTCGCGTACGTGATGAACCAGATGCAGGCCGGCATGTCGGGCGACCCGCGCGGCTTTCGCTTGATCAAGGCGGTGTATGCCGGGTTCGGGTGAGGGCTCGAATCCGCGGGCGCGGGCCCGCTAGCGCTGCGCCTCCCACTCCTCGCTGCGGATCTCCCGGCCGCTCATCGCATCGATCACGCGCGCCACGTTGAAGCACTCCGCGGCGTAGCTTTGGAACGCGTCGCGGTCCTCGGGCTCGAGAGAGAACCAGAGTGCGTTCACGTAGACCGCGCGCTCTTCCAGCCGCCAGGCCGCCACGAGATCGCTGAGTGCGCTGCGCTCTACGGAGTCGCAGAGCGCTTCGCTGGTGCTCGCGCCGGGCGCGAGGGCGGCGCGCAGCGGCGCGAGGCGCTCGGCCATGCGTTCGGGGGCGGTCACGTCCGCGGTGGAGGCGTCTCCCGGCAGCCAGCCAGTTAGGCCGTCGGGCGTGCGCGCGAGTTTCCAGCCGCGCTCGATGCGGTCGACCGCGATGCGCGCGCCGGGCGCGACGGCGCCCGTGCTCGCGGCGCTCGCGACAGGTGCGGCGCGCAGCGTGACGTTCGGCGCGAGCACGCGCTCGAAGCGCAGGGCGGGCGGCGCAAAGGGCGGGGCGAGATCGCTGGCTTGGGCCGCGGATTCGGCGGCGCTCGCGGGCGCTGCAGGCGGCTCGCCGGAAGCGGTCCCTGAGAGATCCTCGACGAGCGCTGCGAAGGCTTCGTCCTCGCTGAAGGCGCCGCGCACGCCGTCCTCGTCGAGTGCGCTCCGGTCGCGCACGTTGCAACCGCACTCGCGGTGCTTGGCGTCGGCCGCGAAACGCACGCTGAACTCTTGCGATTCGTGCGCACGAATCTCGAGCCGGCCCGTCACCGGCGTCAAAAAGAACGGATCGCCCTCGTCGTCGTAGGCGCCGCAGTGCAGGCCCGGCAGCGTGATCGCGGTTGCCTTGGCGCGCACGCGCACGCTCGCTTCGAGTAGCGCGTCACTGCTGCCGACCGGGCGGCAGCGCCGCACCTCGATCGCGACGCGCCCGCGCAGTTCGCGCGGCAGCTCGGGCGCGCGGGCGAACGCGGCGCTCGCGAGGCTTGCCGCGAGCAGGGCCACTGCGAAGCGCGCACGCACGAAGCGATCCCCCATCTCTCAGGAACTTACAGACGTTACGCTGCGCGGAAATGTTCGGGCCGTTCACACTGCGCGCGAGTTGCCTGCGCGTGCTCGTCTCCGGTGAGCTCGAGGCGAAGCTCGCGCCGCTCGAGAGCGCGAGCGACGAAGCGGCGGATGCGCACGCGACTGTGCGCTGTTCGCGGCCGGCTCGCAGAGAGGCTCTAAGGATGGGGCCGGGCGCGGCGCCGCTTCCGAAGCCCGAGGCGCTCGCCGACCCGGCCGCACGCGCGCTCGCGCTCGCGCGTTTTGCGCACCACGAGCTTCAGGCCGTGGAGTTGTTCGCGGCAGCGCTACTGCGCTGGCCCGAGTTGCCTGCGCCGCTCGCGCGCGCGCTCGCGGGCGTTCTCGCGGACGAGCAGCGCCACGCGCGGCTCTACCTCGCGCGGCTCGACGCTCTGGGCGCGCGCTTCGCGGATTTCGCGCCGCACTCGGACTATTTCTGGAAGCACGCGGCTGCGCTACTGGACGGCTCTCCCGCAGCGTTCTTCGCCGCGATGGGCCTAACACTCGAACAGGCGAACCTGGATTTCGCAGGGGTTTACCGCGCGGCGTTCGCAGCCGCGGGTGATGTCGAAAGCGCGGATGCGTGTGCGCGCGTGCACGCCGACGAGATCCGCCACGTGGCGCTGGCCGCGCGCGCACTGCGCGAGCTCGGCGTGCCCGGTGTGGGCGACACGCAGCGCTTCG
>JANNDT010000398.1:0-4013 GCA_031387905.1 Deltaproteobacteria bacterium | reverse complement strand
CCCCCCGGGGGTTCGCGGGGTGGGCGGGGGCGGTGGCCCCCCCCGGGCCCGCGCGCCGGGGCTCGGGCCCCCCCCCCCCCCCCGCCCGCTGCTCACCCCGCTTCTCGCACTCGGCCTTGCTGCCTGCGGCGGCGACCCGGCGCAGCGCAACAGCGGCGCCGAGGCATTCGCGGCTGCGCGCGCTAAGGCTGCGCCCGCTGCGCGCGAGTGGCGCAGCTACCTGAACGACGGGCGGCACTCGCCGCTCGCGCAGATCGACCGCGCGAACGTGCGCGAGCTGCGCGTCGCCTGGGAGTACGCGGCGGGCGGCGCCGCGCCGGGTGCGGGAGCGCAGATTCAGTGCAACCCGCTGATCGTGAACGGCGTGCTCTACGGCACGTCGCCCTCGCTGCGCGCGTTCGCGCTCGATGCCGCCACGGGCGAAGAACTCTGGAGCTTCGACCCGGCCGTGCGGGAGCGGCCTGGGCTCGCGCCGAGCCGCGGTCTCACCTATTACGCGGACGGCGACGACGAGCGCGTCTTCCTCGGCGCGGGCGTGTTCTTGTGGGCGCTCGACGCGCGCAGCGGCGCGCCGGTCGCGAACTTCGGCGACGGCGGCCGCATCGACTTGCGCGAAGGATTAGGGCGCGACGCCGGCGAACAGTGGGTCGCCGCCACGACGCCGCCTGCGCTCTACCGAGATTTGCTGATCCTCGGCGGCCGCGTCTCCGAGCTGGGCGACGCCTCACCCGGCCACGTGCGTGCTTTCGACGCGAAAACCGGCGCGCTGCGCTGGACTTTTCACACGATTCCGCAGCCGGGCGAAGCGGGGCACGAAACGTGGCCCGCCGAGGCGTGGCGCAGCGCGGGCGGCGCGAACTCTTGGGCGGGCATCCGCATCGATGCAGCGCGCGGCCTCGCGTTCGTGCCTACGGGCTCCGCCAGCTACGACTTCTACGGCGGCGATCGCATCGGCGACGACCTGTACGCGAACTCCCTAATTGCTCTCGACGCGGCGACTGGCGAACACCGCTGGCACTTCCAGCTGGTGCGTCACGATGTCTGGGATCGCGACCTGCCCGCGCCGCCGAACCTGATCTCGCTCGAACGCGGCGGAAAGAAGATCGACGCCGTCGCGCAGGCCACCAAGAGCGGCCACGTGTTCGTGTTCGAGCGCGAAACCGGCGCGCCGCTGTTTCCGATTCGCGAAGTCCCCGTTCCGCCGAGCGCGCTCGATGGTGAGCGGCTCGCGCGCACACAACCTCTGCCCGATGAGCCGCCGCCATTCGCGCGCCAAGGCGTGCGCGAGACGGATCTCACGCAGCGCACTCCCGAAGCGCACGCCGATGCGCTCGCGCGCTTCCGCGCATTCTCGGGCGCCGAGCCATTCGCGCCGCCGAGCGAGGCCGGCGCACTCCTCTTCCCAGGCTTCGATGGCGGCGCCGAGTGGGGCGGCCTCGCGTGGGACGCCGAGACATCGCTGCTCTACGTGAACTCGCAGGAAGTTCCGTACCTCATCCAGATGGTGCGCGCGCCGGTCGTCTCCGGGCTTGGCAGCGGCGGGCGCGCTGCATACCTGGCGACGTGTGCAGGCTGTCACGGCATGCAGCGCGAAGGCGCTGGCGGGGCGCCGTCACTGATCGGTGTAGGCGATCGCCTCGGCCCGCTCGAAGTGCGGCGCATCGTGCGCGAGGGCCGCGGCCGCATGCCGCCGCTCGGCTTCCTCGCCAACACCGAGATGGCCGCGCTGCTCTGGTACTTGTTCGAGCCCTTCGGCAAGCAAGAGATCGCCGAGGCGCCCGCGTCCGACGTGCCCACGGGCGCACTCTTCCCGCGCTTCATGCTGGCTGGCTACTCGAAGTTCCTCGATCTCGATGGCTTCCCCGCCGTGCAGCCGCCCTGGGGAACGCTGACGGCGATCGACCTCGCGCGCGGCGAGATCGCGTGGCAGGTGCCGCTCGGCGCGTATCCCGAACTCGTGGGGCTCACGAACACCGGCGCCGAGAGTTATGGCGGGCCGGTCGCCACTGCGGGCGGGCTGGTGTTCATCGCGGGCACGCCCGACGCGAAGCTGCGCGCCTTCGACAAGCGGAGCGGCGAGCTGCTCTTCGAAGCGCCGCTGCCGGCTGCGGGCTTCGCAACGCCAGCGGTGTACGAGGCGGCTGGACGTCAGTTCGTCGTGGTGGCTGCGGGCGGCGGCAAGCTCGGGCGCCCGAGCGGCGATCGCTACGTCGCGTTCGCGCTGCCTGAGTAATGCGCTGTGCGCGAGCCCTGCTAACTCTCGCGATTCAGGAGTCCGCGCCCGTTGCGCCTATCCGTCGTAATTCCCGCGCTCAATGAGGAGCGCACTTTGCCGGCCGTCGTGGCCGCGGTCTTCGAGGCGCTGGCTGGCTACGACCTCGAAGTGGTGGTCGTCGATGACGGCTCGAGCGACGCGACGCCGAGCGTGCTCGAGAGACTCGCGGCCGAGCACCCGCGCCTGCGCCACGCGCGTCACGAGCGCCCGCGCGGCAAGGGCAGCGCCGTGCGCACCGGCTTCCTGCTCGCGACGGGCGACGTGTTCGTGATCCAGGACGCCGATCTCGAGTATCTGCCGCAGGACATCCCCGCCTTGTTACGGCCGCTCGAGAGCGGCCTCGCCGACGCCGTCTACGGCTCGCGTTTCGTGAGCGCCGAGCGCTCCATCAACTACTTCTGGACGACGCTCGCGAACAGGCTCATCACGCTCGCCGCGAACCTCACCTACAACACCAACTTCTCGGATCTCTACACCGGCTACAAAGCGCTGCGCGCCGAACTGGTGCGCCCGCTGCACCTGACCTCGCGCAGCTTCACGATCGAGGCGGAGCTCACCGCAAAGCTGTGGCGCAGCGGCGCGCGCTTTTACGAAGTGCCGATTCGGTATCGCGCGCGCAGCTTCCAGGAAGGCAAGAAAATCCGCGCAAGCGACGCACTGCGCGCCATCGCGGCGATCGTCGGGCATCGCTTCACGAAGCGGTTGAAGGAATCCTGAAGCGCGGGCGATCCGCGCCGCGCGGCCCGCGACGCGTGGCATGCTGAGCGCATGAGAAGAGCGCTCGCGAACCACGCTGCCACCACCGCCGCGTTGCTGCTCTTTCTCAGCGCGCTCGCGCAGCTGCAGTTCGCGTCGCCGCGCTTGTTCGACGGCGATAGCTACTTCCACGCGCGCGCGGCGCAGCAACTCGCGGCGCACGGGGTGCGCGAACAGTTTCCGCAGACGGCGTTCAGCACCTGGCGCGATCACTACAGCGACAAGGACTTTCTCTTCCACGCGTTCTTGATTCCGTTCGTGGGCGAGAACGCCTCCGTGCCGGGCGCGAAGCGCGCGGTGATTGCGGCCGATGCGCTCGTGCTGCTCGCGTTTGGCTTCGCGCTGCTGCGGCTGCGCGTGCGCTTCGCCTGGCTCGCAGTGCTCTTGTTCGCGGCGAGCAATCCGTGGATCTGGCTGCACCTTCTGAAGGTGCGGCCGCACTTGTTGGGGCTGGCGCTATTGCTCGTCGAGATCGCGCTGCTGCTCGAGGGCCGCTGGAAGCTGCTCGCGCTCGCGAGTGCCGCGCACGTGCTCGCGCACACCTCGTTCCTGGCATTGCTGGCGCTGCCGGTGGCGCACGCGATCGCGTGCCGGTTGCGCGGACGAGCGCTCGCCTTTCAGCCTGCCGCGGGCATCGCGCTCGGAATTGCCGCCGCGTCGCTCCTTCACCCGTACTTCCCCAACAACCTGACGATCGCTTTCGATCAGGCGGTCGAGGTCGCGCGCAGCGTGGCGGGCACACGGCCCGACGTGCCGGCTGATTTGTTCGGCAGCGAGTTGCTGCCGATGACGCTCGCGGGATTTCTGCAGCTCTGGCCCGTTTGGGTCGCCGCGCTCGCGAGCGGTGGCGCACTGCTCGCGCGCTGGCGCAGCGCTGCGCCTTCGGTCGAGGCGCTCACGCTGTTCGGCTTCGCAGCCGCACTGCTACTCGCCTGCGCGCTCGCGAACCGCTTCGCGTTCTTCCTGGTGCCAGTCGCCGCGC
>JANNDT010000374.1:0-10975 GCA_031387905.1 Deltaproteobacteria bacterium | reverse complement strand
CCCCCCTAAATGATTGGGGACACTAGTTTGCTCGCGCTTTCGGCGCGCGCCGCTGTCGGCGCAGGCCGCGCCTAGTTGCTCTCGAGCCGCTTCTCGAGCGCCTCCAGCTCCGCGCTCAAAGCTCGCGGCATGCGCGACCCGAACGTCGCGTAGTACTCGCGAATCAGCGGCACCTCGTTCAGCCAGCCCTCGCGATCCACCGCCAGCAACTCAGCCACGTCCTCTCGATCGAGCGCGAGGCCCGTCACATCGAGGTCGCTCGGCATCGGCACGACGCCAATCGGCGTGTCGACGCCTGTCGCCTTGCCAGCGCAGCGCTCGAACACCCACTTGAGCACGCGCCCGTTGTCGCCGAAGCCGGGCCAGAGAAACTCGCCCGCGGCGTTCTTACGGAACCAGTTGACGTAATAGATGCGCGGCAGCTTCGCGCCGACGCGCTTGCCGATCTTCAGCCAGTGCGCCCAATAATCAGCCATGTTGTATCCGCAGAAGGGCAGCATGGCCATCGGATCGCGGCGCAGCGCGCCGACTTTTCCGGCCGCCGCCGCTGTCGTCTCGCTCGAGATGATCGAGCCGAGGAACGTGCCGTGCTGCCAATCGCGCGCTTCGTGCACCAGTGGCACCACCGTCGCGCGGCGCCCACCGAACAGAATCGCGCTGATCGGCACGCCGTTCGGGTCTTGCCACTCCTTCGCGATCACCGGGCACTGGCTCGCGGGCGACGTGAAGCGCGCGTTCGGGTGCGCGGCGGGCGTCTTGCTCGCGGGCGTCCAGTCCTTGCCTTGCCAATCGATTAGGTGGGCGGGCTTCGCGCTCAGCTGCTCCCACCAAATATCGCCGTCATCGGTCTTGCCGACGTTCGTGAAGATCACGTTGGCGTGCAGGCCGCGCATCGCGTTCGGGTTCGAGCTCATGCTGGTGCCGGGCGCGACGCCGAAGAAACCTGCCTCGGGGTTGATTGCGTAGAGCTGCCCATCCTTGCCGAATTTCATCCAGGCGATGTCGTCGCCCACGGTCTCCACCTTCCAGCCCGAGATGGTGGGCTCGAGCATCGCGAGATTGGTCTTTCCGCACGCGCTCGGGAACGCCGCTGCCACGAACTTCACTTCGTTCGCGGGCGAGGTCAGCTTGAGGATCAGCATGTGCTCGGCCATCCAGCCCTCGTCGCGGGCCATGGTCGAGGCGATGCGCAGCGCGAAGCACTTCTTGCCGAGCAGCGCGTTGCCGCCGTAGCCCGAACCGAAGCTCCAGATCTCGCGGGTCTCGGGGAAATGCACGATGTACTTGTTATCCGCGTTGCACGGCCACGCGACGTCGTTCTGCCCATGTGCGAGCGGCGCGCCCACGCTGTGCAGGCACGGCACGAACTCGCCGTTCTCGCCCAGCACGTCGAGCACGGCTTTTCCCATGCGCGTCATGATGCGCATGTTCGCGACCACGTACGGCGAATCCGTGAGCTCGACGCCGATGTGCGCGATGTGCGAACCGAGCGGGCCCATGCTGAAGGGCACGACGTAGAGCGTACGGCCGCGCATCGAGCCGCGGAAAAGGCCGGTCAGCGTGGCGCGCATCTCGGCCGGCTCGCGCCAGTTGTTATTCGGGCCGGCATCCTCCTGCTTCGCGGAGCAGATGAACGTGCGGTCTTCCACGCGCGCCACGTCGGCGGGATCCGAGAGCACCAGGTACGAGTTGGGCCGCTTCTTCGGGTCGAGCCGCTGCGCCGTCCCGCTCGCGAGCATCCGCTCGAACATGCGGTCGTATTCGGCCTCCGAGCCATCGCACCACTGAATCGCGTCGGGCTGAGTGAGTGCGGCGACTTCTTCCACCCAAGCGAGGAGTCTCTGATTGCGCGTCGGTGCGGTCGTGGCCATGTGGCGAGGATCCTTTCTCAAAGGCGGTGGCGGTGGCGTTCAGGCGTCGGCTCCGATCCCGCGGGCCTTGGGAAGAGATCGGGATGTGAGTGTCCGCGGCGTGTGGGCCGGGTACCCGGCTTTCGACACGCGCCGCCCGATCCGGCGCGAGTTGCCGGTTCGGGGGGCTGAGATTTGCACAATCTGCGCGCGGCGGGAGGCGGAATATTGCGTGCCCGAGAACTGCCCCAGGCTCGGGAGAAACTTCGCGATTCCGAGAGGGTTCATTCGAAGCGCGAGCATTCACGCTCGCGCAACTCGGGGGGCAAGCATGCGCGTGCGCTTCATGGCTTTCGTGTAAATCGGACTGGCGATCGCGGGTTGCGCGGGCACGCGGCTGATGCGGCCGCCCGAGAGCGCGTCGGCGCCGATGCCCGCACTCGCCGACCCTGAGTTCGCGCCGGTCGCCGCCGAGTCCGACAGCGAGGGCTATGCGCGCATCGACGAGAATCCGTTCCGCCTCGCGGCCGCGGCGCCGCTCTCGACTTTCTCGATCGACGTCGACACGGCTGCTTACGCGAACGTGCGCCGCTTCCTGACGAGCGGCGCGCTTCCGCCGGCGGATGCGGTGCGCATCGAGGAGCTGCTCGACTACTTCGACTACGACGACGCGCCGCCGCAGAACGGCGAGCCGTTCGCGGTGCACGCCGACGTGACCGAGTGCCCGTGGGCGCCGGAACATCGGCTCGTGCGCGTGGCGCTGAAGGCGCACGAGATTCCGGCGAGCGCGCGGCCGCGCGGCAATCTCGTGTTCCTGGTGGACGTCTCCAACTCGATGAATCAACCCAACAAGTTGCCGCTCGTGAAGAGCGCGCTGAAGTTGCTCGCCAAACAGCTCCGCGAGGACGATCGCGTGGCGATCCTGGTGTACGCGAGCGCGTCGGGCGTGGTGCTGCCGCCAACGACGGGCGATCGCAGCGCGGAGATCGTGGTCGCGCTCGACCGTCTCGAAGCGGGCGGCTCGACCAACGGCGGCGCGGGCATCGATTCAACGTCGGCGTCACGAGCCACGGCGAATTCACGCGCCTGATCGAAGACAAAGCGCGGGCGGGCGTGTTCCTCTCGGTGCTCGGCTTCGGCATGGGCAACTATCAGGGCGACGCGCTCGAGCAGCTCGCCGACCGCGGCAACGGCAACTGCGCGTACATCGACACCCTAGGCGAGGCGCGCAAAACGCTGGTCGAGCAGCCGACGGGCATACTGATTACGGTCGCGAGGGATGTGAAGATCCAGGTCGAGTGGAACCCGGCGCGCGTTTCGGCGTACCGCCTGATCGGCTACGAAAACCGCGCGCTGCGCGACGAGGATTTTCTCGACGACGCGAAGGACGCCGACGAGATCGGCGCGGGCCACAGCGTGACGGCGCTCTATGAGATCGTGCCGCCGGGCGTGGCCGTGCTGGGCGGGAACGTTGCGCCGCTCAAATACCAAGCCGGGCGCGAGCCGACCGAGGCCGCGTTCGGCAGCGAACTCGCGATCGTGAAGCTGCGCTGGAAGGCGTCGGACGGGAGCCAGAGCACGCCGCTCGCGCTGGCGGTCGCGGATCGCGTGACGCCTCTCGCGCGCGCCCCCGGCGATCTGCGCTTCGCCGAGGCGGTGGCGTCATTCGGCATGCTGCTGCGCGCGTCGCCCCATCGCGGCGACGCGAGTTTCGCGAGCGTGCTCGCGCTCGCCGAGCCCGCGCTCGGCCCCGACCCACGCGGCTACCGCGCCGAGTTCGTGACGCTCGTGCGCCGCGCCGAGGAACTGCGCGCCCAGCGCGTCGCGCATGAGTAACGAGACCAAAAGGGGTCAGACCCCCAATGTCTCGATTCTCGCGCCGCGGGGCTCGCTGGAGGCTGCGGGCTCCCGAACCGCGCCCCCGGAGGGAGAAGCGAGACCGAAAAGGGTCAGACCCCAACCGGTCTCGCTCGGCTGTGGGGGTCTGCGGTAGGCGGGTCCTCTGCTGCAGCTCTTCTGATAGGGTGGGCCGCCAGAAACTGGGAGGGGCTTCGATGACCGCGCTTCGCTCACTCGTGGCACTTTTCGCGCTCGCGCTCGTTCTCGCGACTCCGGCGTTCGCCGCGGGAGGAGGTGGCGGCGGAGGTGGTGGCGGCGGCTTCAGCGGCGGGAGTTCGCCCGAGCAGATGGGCATGGCGCACTTCCAGGCAGGTGAGAAGAGCCGCAAGCAGGGCATCGAGGCGCTCGAGCAAGCGCAGGCCGCGACCGACGACGCGGCGCGCCAGGATGCGCTGAAGGCCGCAACTGCGAAGTTCAAGCGCGCGCTGCGCTCGTACAAGGACGCGACGCGCGCCGACCGCAAGGCTTATTACGCCTGGAACGGAATCGGCTTCTCGCAGCGCATGCTCGGAGATTTCGAGGCGGCGCTCACCGCCTACGACAAGGCGTTGAAGATCGAGCCCGGCTTCCCGCAGGCCGTCGAATACCGCGGCGAGGCGTACCTGCAGCTCGGCCGCCTCGAGGATGCCAAGGCCGCGTACATGGACTTGTTCGGGCGCGAGCGCCCGCTCGCCGACTTGTTCCTCCGAAACATGCAGGCGTGGATCGCGAAGGCGAAGCGGAACGAGCAGGCGCCCGGCGCGCAGGCGAAGCTCGACGAGTTCGCGAAGTGGGTCGACGAGCGCGCCGCGCTCGCGCAGCAAACCGTGAGCCTCGGCGCCGACGCGAGCGTGACTGACCTCGCGAACTGGTAGCCGCGCCCTGCGCGTGAGAGCCGCCTGCATGCGCGCGCGGGTGTTAGGGATCGCCGCGTGCGCATTGCTCGCCGCCGCGCTCTCTGCGGGCGCGCGCGCGGAAGCGCCGTGGCGCTGGCAGCTGCCGCGCGGCATGCCCGCGCCGTCGGTGCCCGCGGACAACCCGATGTCCGCGCGCAAAGTCGAACTCGGCCGACGGCTCTTCTACGACGTGCGCCTCTCCAGCACCGGCGCGTACGCCTGCGCCTCCTGCCATCAACAAGCGCGGGCGTTCACGGATGGCCGCGCGCGAGCGCTGGGCGCGACAGGCGAGCCACATCCGCGCAGCGCAATGAGCCTCGCGAACGTCGCCTATAACACGCGCTTCGGTTGGGAAGATCCGGACACCGCGTCGCTCGAAGCGCAGGCCGCGATCCCGATGCTGAACGTCGCGCCGGTGGAACTCGGGCTGCGCGGCAACGAGCCGCGCGCTCTCGCCGCGTTGCGTCGCGACCGTTTCTACGCCCGCGAGTTTGTGCGCGCGTTTCCCGACGCCGCGGGCGGCTTCGATTTCGCGCATGTGCGCAAGGCGCTCGCCGCCTTCGAGCGCACGCTGATTTCGGGCGGCTCCGCCTACGACCGCACCGTCTACGGCGATGATCTCGCCGCGCTCTCAGCGCGCGCGCGCCGCGGCCTCGCGCTCTTCACCTCGCAGGAACTCGCGTGTAGCGAATGCCACGGCGGGCCCGCTTTCGCCGGGCGCGCCGCGAGTTTCCATAACACCGGCCTCTATGACCTGGACGGCCGCGGCCTCTACCCGCTCACCGGGCAGGGGCTGTTCGCACGCACGAAACTGCCCGCCGACATGGGCCGTTTCCGCGCGCCCGGGCTGCGCAACATCGCGCTCAGCGCTCCCTACATGCATGACGGCAGCGTCGCGACGCTGCCCGAAGTGCTCGCGCACTACGCGCGCGGCGGGCGCAACTGGACGACAGAGCCGGGTGCTGAGGCGGGCGCGCGCAACCCACACCAAAGCGCAGCCGTCCACGGCTTCGCGCTGAGCGACGACGACAGCGAGGCGCTGATCGCGTTCCTCGAGAGCTTGACCGACGAGGCGTTCGTGAAGGATCCGCGCTTCAGCAATCCGTTCACGCGGGTACCGGAAGTCGCGCCGCGATCCGGCGTATCCTCGCGGTCCGATGACCGAACGAACTGACGCGCAGGGTCCGCTCGCGGGCATCGTCGTGCTCGACCTCGGGCAGGTTTATCAGGGTCCGTACGCGGCGCTGCTCTTGGCGCAGGCCGGCGCGGCCGTCGTGAAGATCGAGCCGCCGAGCGGCGAGCCGCTGCGCGCGCGCGAACTGCTCGGCAAGAAGACGCTGCCAGCGATGGCGACGCTGAACCAGCACAAGCGCGGCATCACTCTGAACCTCAAGCACGCGCGCGGTCGCGAGCTGCTGATTGCGCTCGCGCGCAAGGCCGACGTGCTGGTCGAGAACTACGCGCCGGGCGTAATGGATCGGCTCGGCGTGGGCGCGAGCGTGTTGATGGCCGCGAACCCGCGTCTCGTTTACGCGACCGGCACCGGCTACGGGTTATCAGGCCCCGATCGCGATCACCTGGCGCTCGATTTCACCGTGCAAGCGGCCTCGGGCGCGATGAGCGTCACGGGCTTTCCCGACGGCTTGCCCGTGAAGGCAGGCCCGACTTGGGTCGATTTTCTGTCGGGCACGCACATGTACGCCGGCGTTCTGACCGCGCTGTTCGAGCGCGAGCGCACGGGGCACGGGCGGCTGGTCGAGATCGCGATGCTCGACGTCGCGATGCACACCGTCGCTTCGCAGCTCGAGTGGGTCTACGACAAGCAGCAAGCGCCGCCGCGCGTCGGCAACCAGCAGGGCAGCTTCATGCTCGCGCCGTATAACGCCTACCCGACGCAAGACGGCGGCATGCTCGTGCTGTTATGTCTCACCGAGCCGCATTGGAAGAACCTCACCGTTGCGATGCAGCGCGAGGATCTCGCGACAGACGAGCGCTTCCGCAGCAACGCGCGGCGCCTGCACAACCGCGACGCGCTCGACGCGATCGTCGGCGCGTGGTGCGCGTCGCTCACGCGCGACGAGGCCGCGGACCGGCTGCGCATTGCGAGAGTTCCCTCCGCGCCCGTGCGCGACGTGCGCGAGGCGCTGCACCGCCCGCACCTGCACGAACGCGGCGCGCTCGAGTGGTTCGAGCACGCGAGCCTCGGCCGCATCGCGCTGCCGCAGAGCCCGCTGCGCCTGCACGGCGCACCGCAAGCGCACGCCGCGCGAAACCCGAATCTCGGCGAGCACAACCGCGAGATCTACGGCGAGTGGTTAGGGCTCGGAGCGGAGGAGATCGCGGCGCTCGCAGCGGATGGGGTGATCTGAGCGCTCAGGGGGACGAAGCGGCCGGTGCGAGCGATTCGAGCAGCGCGAAAAGTGCGCTCTCGACGGCCATCCGCTTGGCGTCCGCGTAGGTCGCGTCCGCGGTGAGAGCGAAGCCGGCGGCGTGAGAGGCGACGAGTATCCGTCGCCCTGGAATCCGGTTGAGCGCATGCGTCGTCGTCTGCAGGACGGCCCTGCGAACGCCGGCAACGATGCGCTCGCTCGCCGCAATCTCGCGTTCGCTCCACGGCGAGCCAGGGCCTCGGTAGGGTGTGCGCGCGCGATCAAGTGTCTGTGCAAGCGTCTCGCCCGAAGCGAGTGGACGGAGCGCGAGTTCGATGACGCCTGAGTTGTGCGGCGCATCGTAGGTCGCGACGAGGCCATTCGATTCACGCACTCGGCGGATCGACCAGCGCTCGATCTTGCCGATCCGCGCCGCCAGTACAAAGCCACTCGGCGGGGGGGCGGTAGTCGCCAGCGCTTCGCACCCGGCTGCACGCCGCTCGATCAGCATTGGGTGGAACGGCCGCGTCGATCATGCCGAGCGCGTCGAGTGTCTGGGGGACGCTGCTGCCCGTTGTCCGGCCAATGCTGAAAGTCACGCCTGGCTTGTCCTCGAAGTCGATCCCCAACAATCGCTCGTAGAAGGCGGGGTATCGCTCGACCCATCCGCACGCAACGTCGTCCCACGACACGCGAAGCAGCGACGCTCCGTAGTCGCGCCCTCGCCACGGGATGAAGTGGAGGCGCTGGGTCGAGACAACAAGTGCCCCTTCGAGTTGACCCTTCGAGCGAATGAGGCTGGCAGGGAAGCGCGCGCAGTAAGTCGCGACGATCTCTTCGCCAGGCTGGAGCAACAGCGCGATCTGCTCGCCGTCCAGTGGGCCGCACTGCGTGCGCGCGCTGGCAAGGGCGCTCGCTGACGAAACCGCAATGGCGAGCAACACCGCCGCGCGCCTCACAGCTTCCCCATCACCTGCTCCGCGAACTCGCGCAGCAGCTCCCGCGCGCTCGCCATCGGTGGCAGTAGCGTCACCTCGCGCAGGCCCGCGGCCTCGTGCGCCTTCAGCATCGCGAGGATCTCGTCGGGCTCGCCGACGAGGCCGCCGCTCGCGCGGATCACCGCGGGTGTGATGAAGCGCCGCTCCTCGGGCATTAGGTAGGTGCAGTGGCCCTCGTGCACGCGCAAGTGCATGCGCTCCTTCGGGATGCCGAGGTCCTTCAGGTATCGCAGGTATTGGTCCCAGGTGTCGCGCGCTTCGTCGGGGATGAAGCGATCGCTGCCGGATTGCTCCGCGAGCTCCCACCAGAAGTGGAGCGTCGCGCTCGCCATCGAGCCGACGGCGTCGATCACGCGGTCGCTCGTCAGCTTCTCGCCGGCGCGCAGCACGCATGAGAACGTGAGCGCCGCGGTGTGGAAGCTCTCGGGGAGCGCGCGCCCCGCCTTCGCGGCGCCGTCGCGAATCGCGCCGAGGCTGCGCCGCAGGTGGCCCGACTCCTCTGCGCCCGCGGAGATGCGGCCGTCCCCGTAAGCGCCCGCTGCTGCGAGCGCGAGCGGCCCGTTTGCCGCAACCCAGATGGGAATCTCGTGCGCGACGTCGACGAAGCCGAGTTCGCGGTGGAGAAACTTGATCGCGCGCGTCTCTCCGCCGTGCGTGTACTCGACCTCCTCGCCGCGCAAGAGACCGCGCACCACGCGCAGGTATTCGCGGAACTCCTTCGGCTTCACCGGGTCGAGACCCATCACGCGCATGGCGGTGTGGCCGGTGCCGATGCCGAGGAACACGCGGCCCGGCGCGATGCGGTTGACCGAGGCGATCGAGTGCGCAGTGACCGGCGCGCTGCGCGTGCCCGCGACTGCGACGCCGGTGCCGAGCCGGATGCGCGACGTATGGTGCGCGGCGAGCGCGAGCACGGCATAACAATCGGACCAGATCATCTGCGAATCCGGCACCCAGCCGTGGTCGTAGCCGAGTCGCTCTGCGGTTTGCAGCAGCTGCCAGTCGTCGATCTTGGTGGCGACCATTGCACCGAACTTCATGCTTGACTCCTTCAGTGAACTCTCAGGGCGAATCAGGCAACGTCGCGCTGCACGCGGAGCAGCGCTGCGCGCGGCCATCACTCAGATATTCGCTGCGCAGGTAGGGCAGGTGGCAGGCGGCGCAGGTGGCGTCGTATGCGCGGCCCGGATGCACGAGGCTCGCGTAGTCGTGGGTGCGCGGCAGAGCGATCTGGCAGTTCGGGCACTGGGGCGCGCCGCGCGGGAACTGCGCGCCGCACGACCAGCATGCAAACGAGCTGGGCTGCAATGCGGCGCGCGCCGCTCGCACGAGCCGGTGCGGCAGAGCCAGCAAACCGAGCACGAGTAGCGCGAGCAGCGCCAGCGCGTCGGCCAGCACCCATAACACGCCGCGATGCGGCGGAACCGCGCGCCAGCGGTGGGCGCATGCGGTGCACTGCCTGCGATAGCGGCCGATCGTGAACGGCAGGGGCACCGCCAGCAGCGAGAGCGCCCGCAGGCGGCGATCGAAGTCGTCGGCGGATTCAGCGCGCCCGCCGCAGCGCGGGCAGCGATTGTCGTCGTCGAGGCCGTCGGCATCGCTGACTGCGTCCGCGTTCGTGCTCGTCGGCAAAGCCGCGGACTCGAGCAGCGCGCGTGCTTCTTCTGCATTCGCCGCGGGCACGAGCAGTTTCACGCCCCCAAGCCCGTTCGAGTAGAGCCAGTTATTTCCGATCAGGTGCTCGTCCGCGAGGCGCGCCTCGAGCCCGGCTGATTCCAGCAGCGCCCGCGCTGCGTGCGCGAAGTGCGCTTCGCGGAAGCTCGCGATTCGAACGAGCGGCATGCGGGTGGTTCGCAGTTCATCGGGCACTGACTCCGCGCGCGATTACCTCGATCGCATCGCCCACCGCGGCTTCGCCGCTTTCGATCACGCGCCAGTAGATCCCGCGATAGTTCTGGTTGCGCGTCTCGGGGCGCTGCACAAAGCGCAGCGCGTCGTTGCCGAAGCGCGCGTTGAAGTGCGAGCAGCCATTGTGCGGAAAGGGCGTCACCTCGACCAGCGCGGCGCCGACTCGCAAGCGCGTTCCGGCGGGCAGATTCGCGGCGGAGAGATCTAGGTCGACGTAGAGGTTGTCGCCGAACGTCGTGAGTGGCTGGCCGGCGGAAATCAGGGACGCGATGCCGCGATTCATCACCGCGAGCTGCATGTCGAGGTTTCGCGGAGCGGGGAGGCGGCTCCACGCGTCGCCGGGAACGCCGTCATCGCAGGTGAGCACCACGCTTACCGGCGTCTCTCGTTCGCCGTTTTCGCGCCGGCGCAGGATCAGCTCGAGCTTTCCGCGTTCGCACGGGTCCGGAGCCAGCGCGCGTGCGCCCGCCTCGAGTTCCGCGAGTGTTAGGTGTCGCGGCGAGAGGCTCACTCGACGTACCCCATTGCGCGCAGGCGCTCGAGCAACTCGCTGTCCGAAATCGCGGGCGCGACAGGCGCGGGCAAGCGCGCGAGGGATGCGGCGGCAATCTGGCGCGGCGGATTCGCCGTGAGCGCGCGCGGCTCGATCCACTCCGTGGGGAGACGTCCCGGCAAGTCATCAGGGATCCCGGCTCGTGCGAGGTAGGCATAGAGCGGAGCGATGTCGAGCACGGAAAGCTCGCCGCGCGCCGGGTTGTGGCGAAGCGGCCCGCCCGCGGCCGCGAACACCGCAACCGGGTTGTGCGCGCCGCTGAAGCCGTCGCCGAATACGATCTCGCTCGCGGCGCGCGACTTGCCGCCGATGCGAACTCTGCCATTCGGCCACACGCTTTCGAACGCCTCGTCATTAGGCGTCGCGATGACCCAGGCGTGGGCGGGTTGCGTGAACTCGACCGAGTAGAAGAGCCGCGCGGCGAGGCGCCAGCCCCGCTGCTCGAGCTGGTCGAACCAACCGCGCTCGTGGCCTGCGGGCCGCGGCGCGGCGTCGAGGCGCACGACGCGAAACAGCGGCGCGC
>JANNDT010000325.1:0-15377 GCA_031387905.1 Deltaproteobacteria bacterium | reverse complement strand
CGCTCGATTGCGCGCGCGACCGCGGCGCCCGGCTCGACCGCTGCGAGCGCGGCTGCGAACAAATCCTCGAGCAGCGCGCGCGAGTCGGCGGGCGCCGCGCGGCTCACGCGCCCGGAGCGGCGTCAGCCTGCGCGGGTGCGGATGCGCCCGGCGCGGGCGGCACGAGGCGAATGTCGATGCGGCGATTGCGCGCGCGGCCATCCGGCGTGTCGTTCGAATCGACAGGCTTCGTCTCGCCGTATGACGCAGCCACGAGACGGTTCTCAGGAACGCCCTGCTTCGCGAGCAGGCGTACCACGACGGCGGCGCGCGCCCCCGCGAGCTCCCAGTTCGAGGGGTAGCGCTGCGCGAGCGCGCCGCTGATCCGCACGCCGTCCGTGTGGCCCGCGACTTCGATCTGGTGTTCCACCTTGGTGAGCCGGCTCGCCACCTTGCCGAGCACGGTTTGCCCTTCGGGCGAGAGCTCGGCCGAGCCAGAGGGGAACAAGATCTCCTGCGCGAGCTTCACGTGCAGGCCATCGCGCAGTTGTTCGATCTGCACGCGGCCGGCGGAAACCTCGCTCTGGAGATCCTGCACGAGCCCGTCATAGGTCGAGCGCAGGCTGTCGACTTCCTCTGTGCGCGCCGCGAGTTGCTGCGATGTCTTCGAGAGATCGATCTCGAGCTGCTCCTTGCGCTCGGAGAGTTCGGCGACGCTCGCGTCGAGGCTCTCCTTCGCGACGCGCAGATCTTCGAGTTGCGCGATCAACGCGACGCGTTCGTTGTCGAGGCTCGCATTGCTCTGCTCGAGGCGCTCGGCCGTTTGCCGGAGCGCGTCGCGCTCTTCGACGACTACGCTGTGCGTGCTGCTGGAAACGCAGCCGAGTGCGAGGGCGCTCGCGGCGAGAGCAATTAGGAACTCGCGCGCGCTAGCCGGGCGCCGGATCGAGGATGTACTGAAGCGCTTCATCGATGCGCGCAACGTAGTAGAACTCGAGACCCGCAACGAGAGGCGCCGCGATCTCCTCGACGTCGCGCCGGTTCTGCGCCGGCAGCACCACGCGTCGGATCCCGGCGCGCTTCGCAGCGAGCACCTTTTCCTTGATCCCGCCCACTGGCAGCACCTTGCCGCGCAGGGTGATCTCGCCGGTCATCGCGATGTCGGCGGCGGGCGCACGCCCCGTCAGCAGCGAGGCGAGCGAAGTCACCATCGCGACGCCCGCCGAGGGCCCGTCCTTCGGCACCGCGCCCTGCGGCACGTGTACGTGGATGTCGCGCTTCTCGAACAGCGCAGGCGCAATCCCATAATCGGCGGCGTGGCCCCGCAGCCAGGTGCGCGCGGCCTCGGTGGATTCGCGCATCACATCGCCGAGCGAGCCGGTCAGCTTCAGCTCGCCCTTGCCGGGCATGTGGGTGCTCTCCACGAACAAGATGTCGCCGCCCGCGGGCGTGTAGGCGAGGCCGACCGCAACGCCGGGCCGCCCGGCGCGTTCGGCGAGTTCGGGCTCGAAGCGCACGGGGCCCAACAAGTCGGGCAGCTGCTCGTCCGCGATGCGCGCGGGCTCGTCGCAGAAGCCACCCTCGGCGACGCGCCGCGCGATCTTGCGGCAGACCGCGCCGATCTCGCGCTCGAGGTTGCGCACGCCGGCTTCGCGCGTGTAGCGGCGAATCAACCCGCGCAGCGCCGAATCGTCGATCTCGAAGTTCGCGCTCGTTAGGCCGTTCGCCTCGAGTTGCCGCGGCACGAGGAAACGCCGCGCGATCTCGAGCTTGTCTTCCTCCGTGTACCCAGGCAGCTCGATGATCTCCATGCGGTCCCGAAGCGCCGGGTGAATCGGGTCCGCGATGTTCGCGGTCGCGATGAAGAGCACCTGCGAAAGATCGAACGCAACCTCGAGGTAGTGGTCGCTGAACGTGCTGTTCTGCTCGGGGTCGAGCACTTCGAGTAGGGCCGAAGACGGATCGCCGCGGAAGTCCGCGCCCACCTTGTCGATCTCATCGAGCAGAAACACCGGGTTGCGCGTGCCCGCGCGCCGCATGCCCTGCACGATCCGGCCCGGCAGCGCTCCCACATAGGTGCGGCGATGCCCGCGGATCTCGGCCTCGTCGCGCACACCGCCGAGCGAGAGGCGCTCGAACTTGCGGCCGAGCGCGCGCGCGATCGAGTGGCCGAGGGACGTCTTGCCGGTGCCGGGCGGACCCATGAAGCACAGGATCGGGCCGCGAAGATCGCGCTTCAGCGAGAGCACCGCGATGTACTCGACGATGCGGTCCTTCACCTTCTCGAGCCCGTAATGATCTTCGTCGAGCACCTTGCGCGCTGCGGCGACGTCGAGGAGATCCTCGGTCGTTTCGCTCCACGGCAAGTCCGCGATCCAGTCGAGGTAATTCCGGATCACGCCGTGCTCGGCGGACGCCGTCGGCGTTTGCTCGAGCCGTTCGAGCTCGCGCTCCGCCTGCGCGCTCGCTTCCTCGGGCAGCTTGGCTTCCTCGATGCGGCGCCGCAGCTGGTCTGCCTCCGCCTCCTCGTCCTCGGTCTCGCCTAATTCCTTGCGGATCTGGTCGAGTTGCTGGCGCAACATGTATTCGCGCTGGGTGCGGCCCATCTCGGTCTGCACCTTTTCGCGAATCTCGCTCTCGATCTTCACGGCCTCTGCAGCGCGGTTCACTTCCTGCCGCGCGCGCCGCAGCCGCGCGATCACGTCGAGTTCTTCGAGGAAAGCTTGCTTCGCAGCGATATCGAGCTCGAGGTTCGAGGCCACGAGGTCCGCGAGCCGGCCCGGCTCCTCGACGTTCATCGCGAGCACCTGCAACTCGTCGGAGAGCTTCGGGTGCTCGGCCACCAGTGAGACGAAGCCGTCGCGCACGTCGCGCGCGAGGGCGAGCGCCTCGACGGCCGCTGCGTCGCCGCGATCCGCGAGCACCGTCACGCGCCCGCGGAAGAACTCGCCGCCCGGCAGGAACTCGTCGATGCGCGCGCGGGCGATGCCTTGCACGAGCAGACGGTATGAGCCGTCCGGGAAGCGCAGCATCTTCGCGACGCGCAGCACCGTGCCGACGCGATGCAGGTCGCTCTCAGCGGGGCTGCCTTCGAGCGGGCCGCGCACCGAGATCGATAACAAGTACCGGTCCGGGCTGGTCATCACCGCGTCGATCAACTTGCGACTGCGGTCGGTGTTGACGAGCAGCGGCGCGAGCAGGTGCGGGAAGATCACCGTGTTCTTGAGCGGCAGGACCGGCAGCGTGTCCGGCAGTGCGCCCTGCGCGAGCACAGGCGCCTCGGCCGGTGTCGCCAGCTCGCGCTCCGCTTCCCCTCCGCTCGCTTCGTGGTCGCTCACGATATTATTAGGGCTCTCAGCTCGCGCTAGTTGCCCTTCTCCTCCGTGTACTCGGCGTCGATCACGTCGTCGCCGCCCTTCTTCGGCGGCTCGGGGCCCGCGCCTGGCGCAGCGCCCGCGGTCTCGGCGCCCTGCGCCTTGTAGAGCACCTCTGCGACCTTGTGCATCGCCTGCTCGACGCGCTGCTTCGCGGCGTCCAGCTTGCCGGTGTCGCCACTCTCGAGATCCGCGCGCGCGGCCTTGACTGCTTCCTCCGCAGGGCCTTTCACGTCGTCGGACAGCTTCTCGCCGTTCTCGCGCAGCGTCTTCTCAGCCTGATAAATCAGCGAGTCGAGCTGATTCTTCGCCTCGATCCCCTCACGGCGCTTCTGGTCCTCGCTCGCGTGAGCTTCGGCGTCCTTCACCATGCGGTCGATCTCGCCCTTCGCGAGCCCTCCCGAGCCTTCGATCTTGATCGACTGCTCCTTGCTGGTGGCCTTGTCCTTGGCCGAGACCGCGAGGATGCCGTTCACGTCGATGTCGAAGCTGACCTCGATCTGCGGCATGCCGCGTGGCGCGGACGGAAGGCCATCGAGCAGGAAACGGCCGATCTCGCGGTTGTCCAGCGCCAGGTCGCGTTCACCCTGGAGCACGCGAATCTCCACCTGCGGCTGGTTGTCCGCCGCGGTCGAGAACACCTGGCTGCGGCGCGTCGGGATGGTGGTGTTGCGCTCGATCAGCTTGGTCATCACCCCGCCGAGCGTCTCTATGCCAAGCGAAAGCGGCGTCACGTCGAGCAGCAACACGTCCTTCACGTCGCCCGCGAGCACACCGCCCTGCACCGCCGCGCCGAGCGCGACCACCTCGTCCGGGTTCACGGTGCGGTTCGGCTCCTTCCCGAACAACTCCTTCACGCGCTTCGCAACGAGCGGCACGCGTGTCGAGCCGCCGACGAGCACCACCTCGTCGATCTCCGCGGCGCTGAGGCCCGCATCCGCGAGCGCTTGCCGGCACGGCGCGAGGCTCTTCTCGACCAGGTCCTCGATCAGTTGCTCGAACTTGGCGCGCGAGAGTTTCAGGTTCATGTGCTTCGGGCCGGACTGGTCGGCCGTCACGTACGGCAGGTTCACGTCCGTGCTCTGCGAAGTGGAGAGCTCGATCTTGGCCTTCTCCGCGGCCTCGCGGAGGCGCTGCATCGCCATCGGGTCCTTGGTGAGGTCGATGCCCTGATCGCGCCTGAACTCTGCCACCAGGTACTCGATCACGCGCTGGTCGAGGTTGTCGCCGCCGAGATGCGTGTCGCCGTTGGTCGACTTCACCTCGACCACGTTTTCGCCCACTTCGAGGATCGAGATGTCGAAGGTGCCGCCGCCGAAGTCGTAGACGGCGATCTTCTCGTCCTTCTTCTTATCCATGCCGTAGGCGAGCGCCGCCGCGGTCGGCTCGTTGATGATCCGCTTCACGTCGAGTCCAGCGATCTTGCCGGCATCCTTGGTGGCCTGCCGCTGCGCGTCGTTGAAGTAGGCGGGCACCGTGATCACCGCCGCCGTTACGGGCTGGCCGAGGTAATCCTCCGCCGCCTTCTTCAGCTTTTGGAGAATCATCGCGGAGATCTCGGGCGGGCTGAACGAGCGGCCGTCGATCTCGACCGCGGCCGTGCCTTCCTTGCTCTCGGTCACCTTGTACGGGACGAGCCGGATCTCTTCGGGCACCTCCGCCATGCGGCGGCCCATGAAGCGCTTGATCGAGTAGACCGTGCGCTTTGGGTTGGTGATCGACTGGCGCTTCGCCACCGCGCCGACTAGCCGCTCGCTGTCGTCAGTGAAGGCGACCACCGAGGGCGTCGTGCGCCCGCCCTCCTCGTTCGTGATGACGACGGGTACGCCGCCCTCCATCACCGCGACCACCGAGTTCGTGGTGCCGAGGTCGATGCCGATGATCTTGCCTTCCGCCATGGCGAGTGCTCCTCCGGTTGGAAACGGCGCGAAGCCTGGGCTGACGAGCGCGCGTGTCAAAGAAAAAGACCGGGAAAAACTCGGCGGATCGCTGCGTTCCGGGCTCCAATGATCGGGGCGACCCGCCGAAACAGACAGCACGCGGCAAGCGGTCCCCCCAACGCGAGGCCCCGCTTGATGAAACGACGCGAATCGAGGCGGGTTCGCAGTCGCGTGCTGCGAAGTTCCATGAGAGGCGAAGTCGAGGGGAACATGAGCGCTGCGGAAGACGCAGGAACTCCGCAAAACCGCGGGCGGACTCACAGCTTTCGGCGAGCTTCGCTTGGTATGCTGCGCGCCCCCCGACAAGAGACGCCATGAAGCGACCGTGGATCACAGCGCTCAATGTGTTGCTCGGCGTCGGAGCGCTGGCGCTGCTCGGGCTCTCGATCGCGAACGTTGCTGAGGGGTTCCTCACCGACCAGGAAGCCGCCGTGAGCGCTCCTACTCCCGCGGCGGCAGCCTCAGGCGGCAATTGGGCGGATCGAGCGCGCATCATCGACCGCAACCTCTTCAATGTTTCCACGCTGGCGCCGGCGGCGGACACGCTCGAGGAGGCCGAGTCGTACGAGAAGACGCGGCTGCCGCTGCGCCTGCTCGGGACCGCTGCCGCGGGTGAGGCGTCGTGGGCCGCGGTCGAGGATCTAGAATCGCGCAAGCATTTGGTGGCGCGGGTGGGCGGGCCGCTCAAGGGCGCCACCGTCCTGCGCATCGACCGCTGCCGGATCGTCTTGCAGAACGCCGGCCGCCGCGAAGAGCTGTCGCTCGAAACGCCGGCCGGTTGCTTCGAGGGCTCACCGCGCGCAGCCGCTTCTGGCGCACCGCTCGCGGTCGCGCGGGGGCGCGGCGGCGTGCAGGCTTCGGTGCAGCGCCTCGCGGAGAATCGCTTCGCGGTGCCGCGCGCCGAGGTTGAGAACGCCGCAGCGAACCCCGCCGCGTTGTTCTCCCAGGCCCGCATCCTGCCGCGCTATGACCAGGGCAAAATGGTCGGCGTGCAGCTGAACTCGATCCGCCCGGGCAGCCTGTTCGCGCAGGTCGGGATTCAGGACGGCGACACCGTCACCCAGGTGAACGGTGTGACGGTCGCGACGCCGGAAGACAGCCAACGCGTACTCGAACAGTTCGCGGCCGGCGGCGCCCTCAGCGTCACGGTCACGGGCCGGGACGGCCAAGTGCGCGAACTCGAGTACGTCGCTCAATGATCTCGCTGCCGCGAGCTTTCCGAAGGTGGGCCATGCCGAACGCAACGAATCCGAAGACCGGGAAGCTCGCGCGCATCGCAGCGGCGCTGGGCTTGCTGCTGGCGTTCGCGGCAGCGCTCCCTCTGCGTGCCCAGGAGACCGAGCCCAACGCGAGCGGCAAGGTGAATCTCGACTTCAACGACGTCGAACTCAACGTGGTGATCGACACCATGGCCCGGCTCACCGGCAAGAACTTCATCTACGACGACCGCGTGCGCGGCCGCGTGACCATCGTTTCGCCAGCACAAGTGACGATCGCGGAGGCCTACCTGGTCTTCGAGTCGGTGCTGCAGGTGAAAGGCTTCACGACCGTCACGGGCCCTGGCGGTTCGATCAAGATCATCCCGCTGCGCGAGGCCAAGGAGACCAACGTCGAGACCGTGCGCGGCGCGACGCCCAAGAGCGACCGCTTCATCACGCGCCTGATTGCCCTGCGTTACATCGACGCCGAGCAAATCGCGAACACGCTGAAGCCGCTCGTCTCGAAGGACGCGTCGATGGTCAGCTACGCGCCGACCAACACGATCATCCTCACCGACAGCGGCACCAACATCACGCGCATTCTCGACATCCTGCGCGACATCGACGTCGAGACGTACAAGGAAGAGCTGTCGGTCGTGAAACTGAAGCACGCCGACGCGGCCACGCTGGCGCAGCAGCTCTCGGAGATTTTCGGCGCAGAGGTGTCCGGTGGAGGCGGCGTGCCGGGCATGGGGGCGAGCATGCGCCAGCGCCGCGCGCTTCAGCCGGTGCCTGGCGGCATGCCCCAGCCGGGCGGCGAAGTGGGCCCGCAGGCGCATGCGCGAATCATTACGGACGAGCGCACCAACTCGCTGCTCATCCTCGCCTCGCGCGCGCGCACCGCGGACATCAAGGAAGCGGTCACACGCCTCGACATCAAGGCCGAGGGCGGCGGGCGCATTCACGTCTATCGCCTGAAGCACGCCGACGCAGAGGAGCTCGCGAGCACTCTGTCTGCGCTGCTGAGCGGCCAGCCAGCGGCGCCCAGTGGCGGAAATGTGGCGATCTCCGGCGGCATCCCCGGCGGCGGGTTGCGCGCGGCCGTCACCGAGTTATCAGGCGGCGAAGTCACGGTCACGCCGGACGCGCCGACCAACTCACTGGTGATTCAGGCGAGCGTCGAGGGCTTCAACGCGCTGTCGGAGGTGATCGCAAAGCTCGACACACCGCGGCCGCAGGTACTGGTGGAAGCGCTGATCATGGAAGTCGTCGTCTCGGATGGACAAGACCTCGGCTTCAGCGGCCTCGCGCGCATCTTCAACGGTTCGGACGGCAACTACACGATCGGCACGCTCCCCGGGAATCTGTCCCAGGGCACCGTCACCTCTTCGGATGTGACACCCAACCTTCTTCAAAACCTCCTCACAGCTGCCGCTTCCACGAGCTTCGCCGCGGGCGGGAACATTCAGGCCGGCAAGACCCTGATCCAATTCCTGATCACGGCGAGCGCTACTGCGACCGGCACCAACGTGCTGTCGGCGCCGAACATCCTGACGCTCGACAACGAGCAGGCCGAAATCAAAGTCGGCGCCAACATTCCAATCATTACGAGCCGGGTAGAGTCCGCGCAGGGCCAGAGCACGAACGGGTTGTCTTCGAGCGTGAACGTCGAGCGCCAGGACATCGGCGTCACGCTGCGCGTCACGCCGCAAATCTCCGAAGGCGACAGCCTGCGCTTGAAGATCTTCCAAGAGGTCACGGGCGTCACGACCGAGATCATCGGTACCGGCGACATCAACGAGGTCGGGCCAACGCTAACGAGCCGCAAGGTCGAGAACACTGTGATCGTCTCCGACCATGAAACCGTCGTGATCGGCGGCTTGATCAGCGAGATCAACGGTGAGTCCGAGACCAAGGTTCCTTGGCTCGGAGATATCCCCGTGCTCGGCTGGTTCTTCAAGAAGACCGGCGACACCGTGAACAAGACCAACCTGCTCATATTCCTCACGCCGCACATCATTCGCAGCCGCGCCGATCACACCGCCGAAACGATCCGTAAGCGCGAGGAGTTCTGGCAGAGCTCCGAGGACAACTTGCGGCTTTCGCGGACCGAGCGGCAGGAGGCCGACCGGCTCGCCGAGGAGGCGAGCGCCGCCGGCCAACCGATCCCCGACTACAGCGGCACGAACCCGGTACGCCTCGCGCTCAAGGATCACCGGGAGCGCTACCCGGTCGCGGAGTTGGCCGAGCTCGACGCAGCGGCGCGCAAGGAACGCGAAGCCTCGCTGGCCTCGGACGAGGCGCTGGCCACGACCGCGACTCGCTACGGCGTGCTCGCCGCCACCTTCGGCGACGAAGGCGCTGCGATGGCCACGCTCCAACAACTCATCGCAGCTGGCCACGAAGGCACGCTCACCAGCGAGGAACACTCCGGCACGCTGCTCTACGAAGTGAACCTCGGACCCTTCGACAGCGCCGAAGCCGCAGAGGCGAAAGCGGCCGCGATCGCGGAGGCGTTCGGCCTCTCGCCGAAAGTGATGATCCTGCGCGAGGCGCACGAATGAGCGCCGCGCCGGGCGGCGAGCGGCTCGCACTACGCGAAGTGCTGCTGCGCACGACGCGGCTGCGCCTCGAGCAGCTCGAAGAAGCGCTGCGCCGCCAGCAGGAGAAGGGCGGCCGCCTGACGGACGCGATCCTCGAACTCGGGCTGCTCGAGGAAGAGGAGTTGCTCCACGCGTTGGGGACTCAGTTCGGGATGCCCGTGCACGCCGACCTGAGTCCGAGCGAGGTGGACACCGAACTCACCGCGCGCGTGCCGATCACCTTCGCGAAAACGCACGGCCTGCTGCCGATCGCGCGCAGCGAGACTGGCGTGCGCGTCGCCATCTCCGACCCGTTCGACACCGCTGCGCTCGACGATTTGCGCCTGCTCTTCGACGGCGCCGAGATCGAGACGGAACTCACGGGCCGCAGCAAAGTGCTCGCCGCGATCAATCAGGTCTACGACCGCGGGACAGGTTCGATCGGCTCGATCGTCGATGAGGCGCACGAGGACTTCGCGTCGGTCGCGAGCGAGGTCGCCGGCGAGCCGGCAGATTTGCTCGATTCGCAGGACGACGCGCCGATCGTGCGCCTGGTTGATTCGCTCTTTCAGCAAGCCGTGAAGGAGCGCGCGAGCGACATCCACCTCGAGCCGTTCGAGCGCGAGCTGCGCGTGCGCTTCCGCTGCGACAACGTGCTGTACGAACCGGTGGCCCCGCTGCCGAAGGCGCTGATGCCCTCGATCGTGTCGCGCATCAAGATTCTCGGCGGCGTCGACATCGCGGAGAAGCGCATCCCGCAGGACGGCCGCATCCGTCTCAAGATTGCCGGTCGCGATTACGACGTGCGCCTCTCGACCGTGCCGGTCACCTATGGCGAGCGCGTGGTGCTGCGCCTCTTGCCCCGCACTTCCGAGATGCTCGACCTCGCGCGCCTCGGCTTCAGCGAGAAGCAGTTGGCGGCCTGGGAGCGCTTGATCAAGCGCCCGAACGGCATCGTGCTCGTCACCGGCCCCACGGGCTCGGGCAAGACCACGACGCTCTACGGCGCGCTCTCCCGGGTGAACACCAGCGACCGCGCGATCATCACGATCGACGACCCGGTCGAGATTCAGCTCGCAGGCGTCGGCCAGATCGAGGTCAATAACAAGGTCGGGCTCACCTTTGCGAACGCGCTGCGCTCGGTGTTGCGCCAGAACCCGAACATCATTCTGGTGGGCGAAATCCGCGATCTCGAGACCGCCGAGATCGCGATTCAGGCTTCGCTCACGGGCCACCTCGTGTTCTCGACGCTGCACACCAACGACGCGCCGAGCGCGATCACGCGGCTCGTGGACATGGGCGTCGAGCCGTACCTGGTGGCGTCGTCGCTGGTCGCTGTGCTCGCGCAGCGTCTGGTGCGCGTGCTCTGCAAGGAGTGCCGCGACGGCTACACGCCCACCGCCGAGGCGCTGCTCGAGATCGGCGTGCGCGCGAGCCGGCCGGTGACGGTCTACCGCGCCAAGGGCTGCGCCCACTGCAACCAGACCGGCTACCGGGGCCGCGTCGGAATTTTCGAACTGATGGTGATTGACGACGCGATTCGTACGCACATCACACAGTCCACCGACTCGAAGACGATCAAGAAGGTGGCCATCGAGAATGGCATGCAACCGCTGCGCGTGGACGGCGCCCGCAAAGTGATCGACGGCGTCACCTCCATCGAGGAAGTGCTGCGCGCAACAGAAGAAGAAGGCGTGCTCGCGCAAATCTGAAGCGAGCGGCTCCGCGCCGCGCGCACTGAGCCGCAGGCGAACGAAGCCCAAAAGGTCTGATTGAATGCCGGTCTTCGCTTACAAAGGCATGAGCCCCGACGGCCGCAGCTTGCGCGGCATGGTCGATGCCGAGAGCAGCGCTGGCGCGCGCTCGAAGCTGCGCCGCGACGGCGTGTTCCTCACCGAACTCGCGCTCAGCGAAGGCGGCGCGGCGGAGACCGCGGCGGCGCGCGCGGCAGATCCGCGCTTCTCGCGCAGCGTCTCGGGCACCGATCTCGCGATCGCAACGCGCCAGCTGGCCACCCTAATTGGCGCCGCGGTGCCGCTGGTCGAGTCGCTCGGCGCGCTCACGGAACAAGTAGAAAATGCGCGCCTGCAGGCGGCGATCGGCGGCGTGCGCGACCGCGTGAACGAAGGCGCGAGCCTCGCCGATGCGCTCGCGGCTGCCGGCCCGTTCTCGGACTTGTACGTGAACCTCGTGCGCGCGGGCGAAGCCAGCGGCGCGCTCGACACCGTGCTCCTGCGGCTCGCCGACTATCTCGAGAACCAGGTGCGTACGCGCAACAAGGTGCTCGGCATCGTGCTGTATCCGGTGATCGTGCTGTTCGTCGCGGTCGCCGTCGCGATCGCGCTCGTCACGTTCGTGCTGCCGCAGATTTCCGCGCTGCTCGAGAGCCTCGGCTCGGAGCTGCCCTGGATCACGCGCGTGATCATCGGCGGCTCGGAGTTCCTGACGGCGTGGTGGTGGCTGCTGTTACTGCTGATCGCCGCGGCGTTCGTGACGATTCGTTCGATCGGGCGCACCGAGCGCGGCCGCTTCGCGCTCGACGGCTTCAAGCTGCGCGCGCCATTCTTCGGACGCCTGAACCGCACGGTCGCGATCGCGCGCTGGTCGCGAACGCTCGCCACGCTGCTCGCGGGCGGCATCCCGATCGTGCGCGCGCTCGAAACGGCGGGCCGCGTGGCCGGCAACGTGGTGATCGCCGCGGCCGTCGAGCGCGCGCGCGAATCCATTACGGGCGGCGCGAGCATCGCGGGGCCGTTGCGTGCGAGCGGCCAGTTCCCGCCGCTGGTCACTCACATGGTCGCGGTGGGCGAACGCTCCGGCCAACTCGAGGCGATGCTCGCGAAGGTCGCCGACACCTACGACGAGCAAGTCGAGACCGCGGTCACGCGCTTCACTGCGATCCTTCAACCCGTTCTGATTCTGTTCATGGTCGGCATCGTCGCAATCATCATCCTCGCGGTGTTGTTGCCGCTGATGGATCTCACCTCGGCGATGCAACAGTGAACGCAAACTCTGGAGAATCCAATGCAGCGACCGGATGACAAGCGGCGACGCGGCTTCACGCTGATCGAGATCATGGCGGTGGTCGTGATCATCGGGCTGCTGATGACGATCGTGGGCACGCGAATCGTCGGCGTCCTCCGCACCGGCCGCATTACGGCGACCCGGGCACAGCTCCAGTCGCTGGAGACGACGCTCACCACGTACTCGATGGACAACGGCCGCTATCCGACGTCCGAGCAAGGCCTGCGCGCGCTGATTGAAAAGCCGACGACGGCGCCTGAGCCCTACGACTGGCGAGCCGGCGGGTACCTCTCGAAGAGAGAAATTCCGAGGGACGCTTGGAAAGCCGAGTTCCAGTACGCGTCACCGGGTGAGCACAACCCGGATTCGTTCGATCTGTGGTCGCTCGGCGGCGACGGCAAGCCGGGCGGCGTCGAAGAAGACGCTGACATCGGCAACTGGGCCGAGGAAAAGACCGCGCCGTGAGCCCGGGCGCCGCTCGCAAGCGAAGCGCGCAGTGAGCCGCAGGCGAACGAAGTTCATTGGGCGGAACGCGGGCGCGCAGCGTCCGCCGAAGCGCGCAGTGAGCCGCAGGCGAACGAAGGCCACGCGGGCCGGTTTCACGCTGATCGAGATCATGGCGGTCGTGGTGATCTTCGCCCTAATTGCTGGCGTGATCATCTCGCGCGTCGGCGATGCGGCTGCGCAGGCCATCCGCGACGACGGCAGGCAGATCGCGGCGACGCTCGACTTCGCGCGCGGCCAGGCCGTCGCCCTCGGGCGCGCGCACCGCGTGATGCTCGACCTCGATCACGGGCAGTTCTGGATCGAGGCGAGACCCGTGCCCGCGCCCGTGGAACCCGTGCTCGCGTGGGCGGAGCTCGATGAACTGCCGCTGGTTGCGCCCCGCAGCGAGAGCCTCGAGTTCGCGCCGATGCGAGGAACGCTCGGGACGCCGACACCGCTGCGCGGCGGTGTCGCGTTCGTGGGCGTCGAGAGCGACGCCGGCGAACTCTCGGAGGGCGTTGCGGCGATCGAGTTCGCGCCAGATGGCGCGACCTTCGCGGCGCGCATCGGGCTCGCCGCGGGCGCGGATTCGCGCGCGGTTGTCGAGGTCGCCGCATTCGCGGATCCGACCCGGGTGGGCTTCGATGCGGCGCCCTAATGGCTTTACGTTGATCGAGGTGATGTGCGCCGCGGTGATTCTCGCGCTCTCGGTCGCGGCGATCACCAGCGTCGTGAAGAACGCGCAACTGCGTGAGGGCGACTCCCGGCGCCGCGCCGAGGCTTCGCTCTACGCGGATCGCCTGCTCGCAGAACTGGACCAAACTGCGGCGCTCGGCGCTCCGCTGCAACCGGGCGCGCGCGAAGTCAGCGAAGGGGTGTTCAGCGCGGAGCTGGAAGTCGCGGCATTCGATCCCACGGCGCTGCAGGAAGCCAGCGCCGGCGCGGAGGGCGCCGCTGCGGACAAGCGCGAATCAGCGCCGAGGGCGCCCGGCCCGGACGCGGCGGCGGCGGGCGGCTGGCTTGCAACGCCCGAGGCGCAGGCGAACCCGCCCGTTTATCAGGTCACCGTTCGCGTCGCGTGGATCGAAGGCACGCTCGAGTCGCGAGTCACGCGCACCAGCTTCTTCCTGAATCCCGTCGCGCTGCAGGCACTCGAGGGCGAGGACGCTGGCGACGCGGAGCCGCCGCAATGAGCGCGCTTCGGCGACGCGCTGCGTTCACTTTGCTCGAGGTGATCGCAGTCGTGCTGATCCTCGGCATGGTTTTCCTCGTGATGGGCGCGGTCTATCGCGACATCGTTGGCCCGACGATGACCAGCCCGAACCAAACCGAGGCCGTGCGCCGTGGCCTGCTGCTGATCGATCGCGTCGCGGAGGATCTCGAAGGCGCGGTGCTGATCGAGAAGCCCAAGGAGACCGACCCGCTAGCGCACCCGTGGCTGTTCTACGCGGACTCGCGGCTCGGCCACAACGGCGCGGACCGCCTCAAGTTCGATTCGCGGAACGCGCGCCCCGCTGGCGAGCACGCGTCCGACCTTGCGGTCGTCGCGTACTGGCTCGAGCCCGGCGAAGGCGAGGGCCTGCGGCTCGTGCGCTGGACGTCCTCCGCGTTGCCCGAATCGCTGGACCGCGAGTTCCCGCGCAGCACGGACGATGGCGCGCGCGTGATCGCGAACGGCATCGCGCGCTTTGGCGTGCGCTTCACCGCCGAAGACGGCGCGGTTGTACCGGCGTGGGATTCGTCGACGCTCGAGCGCTCGAGCCAACTGCCCATCGCCGCCGAGATCCAGTTCGCGATGCTCGACCCCACCGCGAAGGAAGGCGAGCGCGTCTTCGCCAAGCGCGTCGTGTTCCCGCTGCGGCCGCTCGACCTCGAGAAGCTGCTTTCCGGTGATGACGCTGGCGGCGACGATGATGAGGAGGACGACGAGGATGACGACAACGAGTGCGTAACAGTCGGCGAGTGCCAAGCGGCGAACGCCTCGGCATTCGCCGCAGCCATCGCATCGAGCCCCGACCCGGCGGGGGTGCAGAGCGCGCTCGACGCCGTGCGCGACCAGTGCTGGGAGGACGTCGCCGATGGCTTCGAGCTCGAAGTCGGGGGCTGCGAATGAGGCGCCAGCAAGCCGGCGTCGCGCTGATCGCGGTGCTCGTGTTCGTGTTTCTCGCGATCAGCGCGGTCGTGCTCTTCATGCAGCGCGCGAGCTTCAACACGCTCGCGATCGGCAATCAGGACAACGCCGCGCGCGCCGAAGCGCTCGCGCGCGGCGGCGTGCGCCTCGCGCAGGCGCTCGTGATCGACGACCGCGTGCGCGAGAAGGCAAGCGAGTTTCGCGCCGACTCGTTGACCGACTTGTGGGCGCGAGTGCGGCTCGCGCCCATTCCTACGGCCGACGGCGGCACGCTGCGCCTCGCGATCGAAGACGCGGGCTCGCGCCTCAACTTGAACGCTCTCTTCGAGAAAGGCGCGCCCAAGGATCCCGCGACCGAGCAGTACCTGATGGCGCTCATGGAAAAGGCCATCGGCGAGCTGCCCGAGACGGCCGAAAAGCGCAGTCATGACCCCGAAGAGCTCGCGCACAACCTGATGGATTACGTCGATACCGACAGCGAGCGCGTGAAGGGCGGCGACGAGGACGAGGCCTACCTCGAGCGGCGCCCGCCGATGCGCGCGGCCAACCGGCCGCTGCTCTCGGTCGAGGAACTCGGCGCGGTCGAGGGCTTCGACGCAGCGCTCGTCGAAGCCCTGCGCCCGTACGTCTCGGTGTTCCCCTACGCGGGCAGCAACCTGGGC
>JANNDT010000319.1:0-6798 GCA_031387905.1 Deltaproteobacteria bacterium | reverse complement strand
GCCGTCCACGGTGGTGGATGCGACCGTAGAGCCGCCACGGGTGCTGCGCGAGGGGGCGATCCCCAAGCGCGCACTCGAGGCTGCCTTGTTAGGAGAAGTGCGTGGCTGAGATTCGGCCCTTTCGGGCGCTGCGATACGACCCGGCGAAAGTGGAACTCGAGCGCGTGCTCGCGCCGGTCTACGACGTCGTCACGCCCGAGGAGCGCGTGCGCTTCTGGGAGCGCGACCCGCACAACGCGGTGCGGCTCGAGCTGACCAAGAGCGTCGCCGAGGAAGCCAGCACGGATTATTCCGAGGTGGCGCGAACGCTCGCGGCGTGGCGGGCCGAGGGCGTGCTGCGCTTCGACGCACAGCCCGCGCTCTACGCGCTGCGCCAGCGCTTCGCCGCGCCGAGCGGCGGCACGCTCGAGCGCACCGGCTTCTTCTGCGCGCTCAAGCTCGAGGACTACGCGAAGCGCGTCGTGCGCCCGCACGAGCGCACGCTCTCGGGGCCGAAGGCCGATCGCCTGAAAATCCTGCGCGCTTCGCGCACGAATCTGTCCGCGGTGTTCTTGTTATACGAAGACCCCGACGGCAAGCTCGACGCGCTACTCGAACAGGCGCTCGCGGCCGGCGAGCCGCAGCGCGCGCGCGACGCGAGCGGCATCGAGCAGGCGCTCGTCGCGGTCAGCGACGCGAACGCGATCGCCGAGATCGAGCGCTTCCTCGCCGCGCGCCCGCTCGTGATCGCCGATGGCCACCATCGCTACGAGACCGGCCTCGCTTATCAGGCTGAACGCCGCGCGACGCGCCTGAACGAAGCCGAACGGGACGGCGCGGATTACATCTTCGTCTACCTCGCGAACGCCTACGCCGCGGGCTCGCTGCTGCTCCCGATCCACCGCTTGCTCGTGCGCACGCCTGCGCCGAGCGACGCGCGCTGGAGCGAACTCGCGCGTGCGGGCTGGAGCCATCGCGCCGTCGCCGCCGCGTCGCCCGAGCAGGTGGAGGCGGCGCTGCGTGAAGCGCTCGCGCCGCACACCGGCGCGCCGGCGTTCGCGGCGGATGACGGCCGCGGACAGCTGCGCGTGTTCTGGAAGCCGGCCAACGCGAGCGACCTCTCGATCGAAGTCTTCCACCGCGAAATCGTGGTCGGCTTCTTCGGGCTGGACGAAGAAGCCGTGCGCAGCGGCGCCGTCGCCTTCCCGAGGGCCGCCGCCGAAGCCGCCCGCGACGTCCGGGCCGGCCGCGGCAGCGTGGCGCTGTACCTGAATCCGCTGCGCCCCGAGGACGTGTTCCGGGTGACGGCCGCGGGCTCGACCCTCCCGCAAAAATCCACGTTCTTCTACCCGAAGCTCCCGACGGGCCTCTTGTTCCGCTCATTGGACGAAGCGTGAGCCGTCGGCGCCCGCCTCCGCCCCGAGAACCCGCCAAACTGGACGGCAGCAGGATCAGCCGCGTGCTCGCCGAACTCGGCTACGACCCGAACGCGCCCGGACTGCGGCTGCTGCGCGTCTGGGAAAGCGCGGTCGGGCCCGAGATCGCTGCGCAGTGCGAGCCAACGGACTGGAAAGGTGGAACGCTCGAATTGACGGTCACGGCGCCGGTCTGGGCCCAGCAGGTGGCGCTCCGGAAACCGCAGATCCTGGCTGCGCTGCGAAACGCGCTCGGGGACGCCGCGCCGACGGACCTGCGGACCAGAGTTCGCTAACAGTCCGCGCCATGCAGAAGCCGGAAACCCACGAACCCCTGGATGTTGGCGACACCGGCATTCGCTGCGATTTCTGCGGCGAACTCGTGGCGAGCGTGCGCCGCGTCGCGCTCGACCGCGGTTACGAGCGTCTCCAGACCCCGCACAAGGAGCAGTACGCCTGCCCGCGCTGCTCCGACGCGAAAGAACGCGCGCGCCGGGGTCTCACGCGCTAGTCGGGCTCCGCGATTTCGCGTTGACCGGGCCGGACGACTCGCCTAGGTTCCGCCGCCTTTCGCGGGCCTAATCCGGCGATTTCGTGAAGGAATCGCTCCACCGCCCGCGCCCCTCTGGAGTGCTCATGGTCAAGATTCGCCTAATGCGTGCCGGCGCCAAGAAGCGCCCGTACTACCGACTCATCGCGATCGACGGACGCGCGCCGCGCGACGGTCGCAAGCTCGAAGAGTTGGGAACCTACGATCCGATCGCGAAGGTTCAGCAGATTCGCCTGCACGGAGACCGCATCGAGAAGTGGGTTGCGCGCGGTGCGCAGTTCTCGCTCGCGGCCAAGGCGCTGATCAAGCGCGGCAAGAAGCTCGAGGCCACGCTGACGGCAGCCGCCGCGGCCAGCGTGGAATCGGCGTAGTCATGTCGGAAAAAACCGCGGCAGGGCTAGTCGAGTTCATTGCAAAAGGCATCGTCGGGCAACCCGACGCGGTACGCGTCAACGAGCAAGAAGCTGGCCGCCTGCTCGAGCTCGTGACGGCGGACGAAGACCGCGGACGCGTGATCGGGCGGCAGGGCCGCATCGCGAAGGCGATTCGCTCGGTGCTCGCTGCGTCGCGCAGCGGCCGCGACGCTCGGCTCGACATCGTCGATTGAGTCCCAGCCGCGTGATCGCGGGCCGCGTGGCCGGCGCTCACGGCATCGGCGGAGAAGTTCGAGTCCTGGTTCTCGCGGACGGCCCCGCGCTGCTGTTAGGGACGAAGCGTTTCGCGCTCTCCCGCAGCGGCCCAGACGACCCGGCCGCGACATTGATCGAAAACGAAGGAGGAAGCACAGGACGACCTGGCGAGGTGAGGCTCAGGCTGCGCGGAGTCGCGGATCGCGACGCCGCCGAGGCGCTGCGCGGATCGCTCGTGCTCGTGGACGCCGCGGATCTGCCCGTGCTTCCTGCCGGCCAGCATTACCGGTTCGAGTTGCTCGGCTGTGTGGTTTTCAGTGCAGCGGGCGAGCGATTCGGAGTGGTGAGCGAAGTCTGGGACACGGGCGCTGCCCACGACGTGCTGGTGATCGCGGGCGACGATGGCAAGCAGCGGCTGCTCCCGATGGTGGACGCGCTCATCCGAGAGCGTGACATCCCGGCGCGCCGCATCGTGTTCGAAGATGTCGCAGGCCTGATCGATCCTCCGTAGGAGCTTCGCGTGAAGCGCGTCGACGTGATCACGATCTTTCCCGAGCTGTTCGCGGCGTTTCGCGAGGCGGGCGTACTCGGGCAGGCGATCGGACGCGGCGAGCTGATCCTCGAAGCCCACGATCTGCGCGGCTGGACGAAGGACCGGCACCGAAGCGTCGACGACATGCCTTACGGCGGCGGCCCCGGCATGGTGATGAAGCCGGAGCCGATCGTGGAAGCAGTCGAAGCGGTGGCCGGGAAGAAGGGCGCAAGGTCCGTGCGAGTGCTGCTGATGAGCCCACAGGGCGAGAGGTTGAGCCAAACGAAGGTGAAGGAGTTGGCCGGCGAGGATCATCTCGCGATCGTGTGCGGGCGGTACGAGGGCGTGGATCAACGCGCGATCGAGCTCGCGATCGACGAGGAGATTTCGATCGGGGATTACGTGCTGTCGGGCGGCGAGGCTGCCGCGATGGTGGTGATCGAGGCGGTATCGAGGTTCATTCCGGGAGTGCTCGGGAATCCGGAATCGGCGGAATCGGAGTCGTTTCAACAGGCAATGCTCGAAGGACCGCAGTACACGCGGCCCGCCGAGTTTCGGGGGCTCGCGGTACCGCAGGTGCTGCGCTCCGGGGATCATGCAAAAATCGCGCGCTGGCGGGCGGAAGAAGCCCTGGCGTGCACCAAAGCCAGGCGCCCGGATCTACTGAACGGGGCAAAGGGAGAAGAGCGATGAATTCCGTGGAAGTGATCGAGCGCGAGGTGCAACGCAAAGACCTGCCCCCGTTCCGCTCCGGCGACACCGTGCGTGTGCACGTGAAGATTCGCGAGGGCGACAAGGAACGAACGCAGATGTTCGACGGCGTCGTGATCCGCCGGCGCCGCGGCGGCAGCAGCGCGTCCTTCACCGTGCGCAAAGTTTCCTACGGCATCGGCGTCGAACGCATCTTCCCGGTCGATTCGCCGACCGTCGAAAAAGTCGAGATCAAGAGCCGCGGCCACGTCCGCCGCTCGCGCCTCTACTTCCTGCGCGACCTGCGCGGCAAGAAGGCGCGCCTACGCTCGAAGCTGCGCGACCTCTCGCACCTCGTGCCCGAAGAAGGCGGCGACGAGAGCGCCGCCGCGCCTACCGCCGCTGCGCCCACGCCCGAGCCGAAGTAGCCGCCCGCCCCCCGCAAGTAACCAAAGCGGGGACGTTCATACCCGTTGGTTACTTACGGGGACACTCCTGGCGTCGCGGCAAGAGTGTCCCCGTAAGTAACCGCCAGGTATGAACGTCCCCGGTCTGGTGTCTTACGCGACGGTGGTGCCTTTGCGCCCGTAGTCGTCTTCGAGACGCACTACGTCGTCGAGTTCGGGCGTCGAGACCTCCATTAACTCGACGCGCTCGAGCGCGATGAAGCGGTGGACGCGCCCGGTCGGGATGCGCCGGTGCTCGCCAGCGTGCATGTCGATTTCTTCGAGCGCTCCCGCGTCGTCTTCGAGCACGAGCCGCAACTTCCCGCTCACCACGAAGATCGACTCGTCCTTCTTCAGGTGCTTCTGCAGCGAGAGCCGTTTGCCCGTTTCGATTACGAGCAGCTTGCCGACGTAGCGCTCGGTGTGCGCCCAGATGACCTCATGGCCCCAGGGCTTCTCCACTCGCCGCCCGCTCTCGCGCTCCGCCACCCGCGTCTCCTCGATCCGAGCCGTTTCGTCCGCTCCGCGAGCCGACTTCACTCGCTCACTCGCCGCTCGCGTCGAATGCCGCGGGCCAATGGCGCAGGTCGTATCCGCCGCTCGACAGCGCCGCAACCGCGATCACGTCGAAGCGCACGCGCAGGTGCGACACACGGCGCGCGTGGAGCCAGGCGCGCGCGCCGCGCACGAGGCGCTCGCGCTTGCGCGCATCGACGGCTTCCTCCGCCGCGCCGCTCTGCGCCCCGCGCCGCGTCTTCACTTCCACGAACACGCACACGCCGCCGCGCAGCGCGACGAGATCGAGCTCGACGCCCTCGGCGCGCGCGTTGCGCGCCACGACGCGGTAGCCGCGGCGCGCTAGATACTCGGCCGCGCAGCGCTCGCCCGCGGCGCCGAGCGCGCGCCGCGCATCGTCTCTCGGAGTTGTTACGGACATGCAGCCGTTCCGGGGACCAGCCGGGGCGAAGCCGCGAGAGTAGGAGCGCCGCGCAGGCCGCGCATGGGAACGCTTCACGTGATCGCGACGCCGATCGGCAACCTCGAGGACGTGACGCTGCGCGCCCTCGCGGCGCTGCGCGCGGTCGAGTTGCTCTACGCCGAGGACACGCGCCGCACGCGCATCCTGCTCGATCGCCACGGCATCGCGGTGCGCGCGCATTCGCTGCACGCGCATAATGAGGCCGAGCGCTGCGCCGAGGCGCTCGCCGCACTCGCCGCGGGCCGCCGCGTCGCGCTCGTCTCCGACGCGGGCACGCCGACGGTTTCGGACCCAGGCGCACGGCTGATTGCGGAAGCGATCGCCGCCGGACACGAGGTGATCGCGCTGCCCGGCGCTTCGGCCGTGCTCGCGGCTCTCGTCGTCTCCGGCCTGCCCGCGACGCCGTTCACGTTCGTCGGCTTCTTGCCGCGGCGCGGGCGCGACCGGACGGATCAGCTCGCCTCGTTGCGCGAGCGCACAGAGACCCTCGTGCTCTTCGAATCGCCGCAGCGCATCGCGGACACGCTCGTGGAACTCGCGCGCGTGTTCGGGCCCCGCCGTGCGTGCGTCGCGCGCGAACTCACGAAGCTGCACGAAGAGGCGGCGCGCGGGACGCTCGACGAACTCGCGCTGCGCTTCGCAGACGGCGCGCGCGGCGAGATCACGCTGGTCGTAGCGGGCGCGAGTGCGGAGGCCGAGGCGCAGCCGAGCGCGGAGGCGCTGCGCCAGCGGGTGCGCGCATTGCTCGCGGACGGCATGGCGCCGCGCGACATCGCCGACGCGCTGCGCGCAGAGACGCGCGCGCCGCGCCGCGAGCTGTATGCGCTGGCGCTCGCGCTGCGCGACGAAGCGAAGCTCCCGCAGCGCGACGAGCCGAAGGGCCGAGCGTGACAGGCGGGGGCGCGCGCATCCCGACGCTGCTGCGAACGCTCTGGTATTTGCGGCGCGAGCAACTTGTTGGACAAGCACGGCTCGCGCTGTTCGGGCGCGAGGTGAAGCCGCGGCGCTGGGCGGGCGAGCCGCCACGTGCCGCGTTCGAGGCGCCCCTCGCGCCGTGGCTCCCAGCGCCCGCGCACGCGCGCTGTGCGAGCGCCTCGCGCATCGCACTCGTGAACCGCGCGCTCGAAAACGTCGGCGCGATCGACTGGAACTTCTCAGGGCACGGCCCGCTGTTTGCGTATCACCTCCACCAATTCGACTGGGCCCGCGACCCGCGTCTCGCATCAGCGGAGCGGCTCGCGGCGCTCGAGAGCTGGATCGCGGGGCACACGCACGGCACCGGCTGGGACGCGGGTCCGATCAGCCTGCGCACGTTCGCGTGGACGAAGCTGCTCACCACGCTAGGCGCGCTGCCGAGCGCTGCGGACACGGCGCGCATTCGCGCCTCGCTCGCCGATCAAGTCGAAACGCTCGCCGCGAGCCTCGAGACGCACTTATTGGGGAACCACTACCTGTGGAACCTGCTCGCGTTGGTGTTCGCGGGCGCCGCGCACACGGGCGCGGCGGCGGATCGCTGGCTCGCGTTTGCGCCGCGGCTCGCGACCGAGCTCGACGAGCAGATCTTCGCGTCGGGCCTGC
>JANNDT010000303.1:0-9119 GCA_031387905.1 Deltaproteobacteria bacterium | reverse complement strand
CGCGAACGGCCACGGCAACGCGCGCGCGATGGCGCAGATCCACGCGGCGCTCGCCTGCGGCGGCAGCGTGGGGGGCAGGCGCTTGTTATCGCGTGATACCTGCGAATCGGTGCTGGAGGAACAGACCAACGGCGTCGATCTCGTGATCGGCGTGCCCGTGCGCTTCGGGCTCGGCTACGCGCTGATGAACGAGACGTTCCCGTTCTCGCCGAACCCGCGCGCCTGCTTCTGGGGCGGCTGGGGCGGCTCGCTCGTGTTGGCCGATCTCGATGCGCGCGTCTCGATCGCGTTCGCGATGAATCAGATGCGCGCCGACGCGATCGTCGGCGATCGGCGCACTCACGCATTGTGCAAGGCGGTGTACGCCGCGCTCTAGAGGCGCGGCGCCTTCAGACGCACGCCGTCACGAGATCTGCAGCCCCTTCATCTCGCCGTCAGCGCGCCACTTGCGAATCAATTCGTGGTACTCGATCGGGCCTCCGCCGTATTGCTCGTCTGCGATGCCTTTGCCCACGCCGGGCCTGCCCTCGTTGTTGTAATAACCGGGCGTGCACTCGGTGAGGAACGCGAGGCCGAGCTGCGCCTTGGTCCGAATCGTCGCGACCCACGCGGCTTCGGCTTCCGGCGTCGGCTCGAGGCACACCGCGTGCCGGCGTTTCGCTTCCGTAATGACATCGCGGATGTGGTCCGACTGCTCGTACAACATGTGCGGGAAGTTCGCGGTGAAGCCGTTCTGGGTGAGGCCCATGTGGAAGCAGTTCGGGAAGCCGTGGCTGTAGAAGCCGTGCAGCGTCTGCAGGCCGTTCTTCCAGTGCTCGGTGAGCGGCTTGCCCCCGCGCCCGTAGGTCTCGAAGCCCGCGCGGCGCGTGTACGCCGTGCCCACCTCGAAGCCTGTCGCGAAGATGATGCAGTCGACTTCGTAATGGGTGCCGCCCCACTCGATGCCCTTTTCGGTGATGCGATCGACTCCCTGGCCTCGCGTGTTGACGAGGGTGACGTTCGGGCGGTTGAACGTCGGCAGGTAGTCATCATTGAAAGTGGGCCGCTTGCAGAACTGCCGGTACCACGGCTTCAGCGCCTCGGCGGTCGCGTTGTCCTTCACGGTCGCATCCACGCGCGCGCGCACCTGATTCATCTTCTTGAAGTCCGCGAGCTCCATGTTGCGCGCGAGTTCCTCGGGCGAGACGCCGGCGGCGTGCTCGACGGGCATGAACGCCGCGAGGTTGCGAATCAAGTCCGTCCAGCCGTCCGACACCTCGTCGACTTCCTGATGCCCGCCGGTAACGAGCACGTTGAAGTTGTCCATGCGACGCCGCTGCCAGCCGGGCGTGAGCGTCTTCGTCCAATTCGGGTCCGTCGGGCGATTGCCGCGCACGTCCACCGAGGAGGGGGTGCGCTGAAACACGAACAGCTGCTTCGCATACTTCCCCAGGTACGGCACACACTGAATCGCGGTCGCGCCAGTCCCTATCACCGCGACGCGTTTGTCCGCGAGTTTGTGCAGGTTCCCCGTCGTGTCGCCGCCCGTGTAGCCATAATCCCAGCGGCTGGTGTGGAACGTGTGCCCGGCGAAGCGCTCGATACCGGGCACGCCGGGCAGCTTCGGGCGATTCAGCGGCCCGTTCGACATCACGACGAAGCGCGCCTTCATCCGGTCATTGCGGTTGGTCGTGACGGTCCACTTGCGCTCGCTGTCGTCCCAGCGGATGTCCGAGATCTGCGTCTGAAAGCACGCGCGGCGGTAGAGGTCGAAGGTCTCACCGATGCGGCGCGCGTGCGCGAGAATCTCGGGCGCGAACGAGTACTTCTCTTTCGGGATGTAGCCGGTCTCTTCTAACAACGGCAGGTAGATGTACGACTCGATGTCGCACTGCGCGCCGGGGTAGCGGTTCCAGTACCAGGTGCCGCCGAAGTCTCCGCCCTTCTCGATGATGCGGAAGTCATGGACGCCGGCCTGCTGCAGCCGTGCGGCGATCATCTGCCCGCCGAACCCGCCGCCGACGATCAGCACCTCCACTTCGTCCGTGAGTGGCGCCCGCGTAAAGCCAGGCGCGACATACGGATCGTCGACGTAGCGGCTGAAGTCTCCCTTCACCTCGACGTATTGGTCGTTGCCTTCCGGGCGAATGCGCTTGTCGCGCTCGACGCGGTATTTCGCGCGCAGCGCAGCGGGGTCGAAGCCGAGTTCTTCCTGGGACTGGGGCGATGAGGACTCAAGCGATTGGGCCAAGTTGGGGCCTCCCGGGATTGCTGAATTCTTTCACTATGCGCAGGAACTGACGGATTCCTATTCGCAAACGTACACAGGCCTAGGGCCGCGACGCAATTCCGTCCGAACCCCCCTCAGCCGCGCGGGAAGTCCACCACCCCGCCGCCATCGAGGATCAGCGTCTGGCCGGTGACCCAGCTCGACGCGTCGCTCGCGAGATAGGTCGCGGCTGCGGCCACGTCCTCGGGCTCGCCGAGGCGCTTCATCGGATACGACTTCGCGACCTCCGCGCCGCGTCCGCCGTCCCAGAGTGCGCGGGCGAAATCGGTCTTGATGAGGCCCGGCGCGAGCGCGTTGACGCGCACTTTGGGCGCGAGCTCCGCTGCGAGTTGTTGGGTGAGGTAGACGAGTGCGGATTTCGTGACGCCGTAGACGCCGAGCGCGGAGCTCGTCTTGAACGCGCCCACCGACACGATGTTGATCACGCTGCAGCCGCCAGCGCTTTGCTTCATCGACTTGTTCCACGCGGCCTGCGTCCAGGCGAGCGGCGCGGTGAGGTTCGTCGCGAGCGTCTTCTCCCAGCGCGGCAAGTCGACGTCGATGGTCGGGCCGGCGTACGGGTTGGTCGCGGCGTTGTTCACGAGCACGTCGATCTTGCCGAACGCCGCGAGCGCGGCGTCGAGCACGGCGTCGCGCGAGGTGGCGTCGCCCACATGGCCCGCGGTGAAGCGCGCGTCGTGGCCGATCTCCTTTGCGGCCGCCTCGCACGCTTCCGCCTTGCGGCCCGTAATCATCACGCGCGCACCCGAGCTCGCGAACGCCTTGGCGATCGCGAGTCCAATGCCTCGCGAGCCGCCCGTTATGAGCGCGACTTTGCCATCGAGCCGCAGGTCCATTGCGTTTCCTTCTGTTGTTGGGGCGGCGTGTACGGGTCAGCAGCCGGCTGTGAAGCGCACAGGCATCGATTCGAGGCCCACGATGAAGTTGCTCGGCCGCGTGTGCAGCTCGCCATCATCGAGCGCGATGTCGGGCATGCGGCGCAGCAACTCTTCGAGCAGCACGCGCAGCTCGAGCCGCGCGAGGCTCGCGCCTAAGCAGTGGTGCGTGCCGAAGCCGCCGAACGCGACGTGGCGGTTCGGATTGCGCGCGACGTCGAACTCGCCGGCGCGCTCGAAGGCCGCCGCGTCGCGATTCGCGGACGGATAGAGCAGCAGCAGGCGGTCGCCCTCGCGGATCTTCTGCCCGCGCAGTTCGGTAGCGCGCGTCGCGGTGCGGTTCATGTTCTGGATCGGGCTGATCCAGCGCAGCATCTCCTCGACCGCGCTCGGGATCAGTCTCGGATCGTCGATCAGCCGCTGCTTCTGCTCGGGCCTCCGCAACAACTCGAGCATGCCGCCGGTCATCACGTGACGCGTCGTCTCGTCGCCACCGATCAGGATCAACAGGCTCTCTTGCAGAATCTCTTCGTCGGTCATGCGATCGCCATCGACTTCCGCGTGCGCGAGGATGCTCATTAGGTCGTCGCGCGGCCGCAGGCGGCGCTCGGCGAGCGAGCGCGCCGCGTACGCGAAGTAGCCGTTCACGACTTCGCGCTGGCGCAGCCGCCGCGCGTCGTCGTCCGTGATCTTCTGCGACTCGCCGCCGCCGAGCATCTCGTCGGACCAGATCAGCAGCTGCTCGCGATCTTCGGGCGCCACGCCGAGCATGTCGCCGATCACGACCATCGGGATCCAGCGCGCGACGTCGATCACGAAATCGCAGCGCCCTCTCGCCGAGACCGCGTCGAGCAGCTCGTTCGTGAGCTTGCGCAGCATCGGCTCGTGGGCCTCGACGCGCTTCGGCGTGAAGCCGCGGTTCACGAGGTTGCGCCGGCGCTTATGCAGCGGATCGTCGAGGTTGATCATCGACGGAATCCACGAATCGCGCTCCGGCCGCGAGCTCTTGCCCGAGCAGAACAGCTCGTGCTGCCGCGAGACGGCCATCACGTCCTCGTAGCTCGCGACGCCCCACAGCCCGCCGTCGGCCGTCTCGTCCCAATAAACGGGGGCGTGCTCGCGCATCCATTGGAAGTGCGGATGCGGGTCGAGATAGAAGAAGCGATCGAGCAGGCGAACGTTGGGGTTCGTCGGGTGGTTGGGCATGGAGGTCCTCGCCTTCAGCGCTGATCCGGCAGCGCGTACTTCTCGGCTGCAAGCGCCGCGCGAATGTTCTTCTTGTCGATCTTGCCCGTCGAGGTGAGCGGGATCGCGTCGCGGAACAGCACTTCATCGGGCAGCTGCCACTTCGCGAAGCGGCCATCGCAGTGAGCGAGCACTTGTTGTTGGGTGACGCTGCCGCCAGCGGCGCGCACCACGATCGCGACGGGCCGCTCGTCCCACTTTGGGTGCGGCATTGCGACGACCGCCGCCTGCGCGACGCCTGGCAACGCGCAAATGTGGTTCTCGAGGTCCACCGAGCTGATCCATTCGCCACCAGATTTGATGAGATCCTTCGAGCGGTCCGTGATGATCAGGTACTCCTCGGAGTCGATCATTCCCACGTCGCCCGTGATCAGCCAGCCGTCGCGGAACTTCGAAGGCTGCGGGTTCTTGTAGTACTCGCTGCAGATCCACGGCCCGCGCACCACGATTTCGCCGACCGATTTGCCGTCGTGCGGCAGCGGGTTCCAGCTCTCGTCCATGATTGCGAGGTCGATGCCAGGGATCACCTGTCCCGCCTTCGCCTGATTCGCGAGGCGCTCTTCCTTCAACATCTTCTTGTCCGCGCGCTTCGCATGATGCCTCGAGAGCGTGACCAACGGGTTGGTCTCGGTCATACCCCAGCCCTGCATCACCTCGACGCCGTGCTTCTCCCAGTACCACGCGATCAGGCTCGCGGGCGGCGCTGAGCCGCCGCAGGTCATGCGCGTCAGCGACTCGAGGCTGTACTGGCCGGGGTTCTGCTCGAGGAAGCCTTTCACGCCTTGCCAGATCGTGGGAACGCCGAGCGAGATCGTGCACTGCTCGCCACTGATGAGTTCGACGAGCGACTTCGTATCCATGAAACGGTGCGGCAGCACCAGCTTCGAGCCGAGCATGAGTGCGCTGAACGGCACGCCCCAGCCCATGGCGTGGAACATCGGCACGATCTGGCAGACGGTGTCTTGCGCGGAGAGGTTGAACGAATCCGTCATGCACTGCGCCATCGTGTGCAAATACGTGGAGCGGTGCGTGTACATCACGCCCTTCGGGTCGCCGGTGGTGCCGCTCGTGTAACAGAGCGCGAGGCCGGTGTTCTCGTCGAGTTCCGGCCACTCGATTTCGCGCGAGTGCCCGGAGATGAACTCTTCATAATCAACCGCTCCGGGCAGGCTCGACTTCCACGGCCCTCCGCCGGGTTCCGCCGCGACGATCACGCGCTTCACGGTGGGGATCTTTCCCGCGAGCTGCTCGAGCAGCGGCAGCACACTCTGATCCACCACGATCACCACGTCTTCCGCGTGATTCACGATGTACTGGAGTTCGCCGGCCGCCAGGCGCAGGTTCAGCGTGTGCAGCACGCAGCCCATGCTCGGAATCGCCTGATACATCTCGACGTGGCGATGGTTGTTCCAGAGCAGACTTCCGACGCGGTCGCCTACGCGTAAGCCGTCGGCCGCCAGCGCGTTCGCGAGCTGCGCCGCGCGCACACGCGTTTGCGCCAGCGTCTGGCGGTGCAAGCCGTTCGGCGACTTCGTGACGATCTGCTCGTTCGGCGCGACGCGCGCACCGCGATCCATTAGGCGCGAGAGCAGAAGCGGAGTGCGTTGCATGGTCATCGAGAGAGTTCTCCAGCGAGGAAGTGCGAACGTGCCGGCTTCGCGCGCTCAGCGAAACTTTGGCGGCCGCTTCTCGATGAACGCCGCCACCGCTTCCTTGTGCTCGGGCGTCGTCCAGCAGATGCGCAGCAGCGCGCTCTCGCGCTCCTGCACGCGCGCGAGATCGCCGTCGGCGGCGTTCTGCGCGAGCAGCCGCTTGGTCATCGCGAGCTGCGGCGCGGGGTTCGCAGCGATCATCTCCGCGAGCTCGAGCGCTTTCGCCAGCAACTGATCTGGCGGCACGACGCGCTCGACCAGCCCACAGGCGAGCGCCTCGTCCGCGCCGAACAGGCGCCCCGAGAGCGACAGCTCGCTCGCGCGTCCGATGCCCACGCGCTGCACTAACAAGTGTGTGCTCGCGAGCTCCGGCACGAGACCCACCTTGATGAAGCCCATGCCGAAGCGCGCCTTCTCGGAAGCGAAGATCACGTCGAAGGGCAGGATCTGCGTGAGGCCAATGCCGACGGCCGCGCCGTTCACCGCGGCGACGAGCGGCTTACTGGCGCGGCAGAGCGCCACCCAGTCGAGGCCGCGCGGCATGCCGCCCTGCCCGTCTTGCGTGCCCTCGCCAGGGTCGCTGCCCGAGATGCGCTTCTGGAACGTCTCTTCCATGTCCGCGCCGGCGCAGAAGCCGCGGCCCGCGCCGGTCAGCACGATCGCGCCGATCTGCGGGTCCTTGTTCGCCGCCTCGAACGCGGCGGCGAGCTCGCCCGCCATGCCCGGCGTCCAAGCGTTCAGCTTCTCGGGACGATTCAGCGTGACCAGCTGCACCGCGCCGCGCGCCTCGCTCGCAATCATCGTGAAAGGCATCGCGTCGCCTCCGTCCCTCTAAGAATGGCGCGCAAGTATATGGCGACCCGCCCCGATCCAGCCCCGCCAACCAGGGACGTTCCACGACGAACGCGTCGAAACACCCCGGGACGTTCCACGACGAAACGTGGGCGTTGCTGAACGATCGCCCCCCGTATCAAGTCCGAGCGAGAGATCCGCGCCCGCGCCTGATTCAATCGCGCGAAATCAGTTTTCGTCCTGGAACGTCCCGGGGGCTTTCGACGCGGGCTAGCGTGCCGGCCTCTCAGCGGAGGCATGTACGAATGGGACGCGTTTCGGGGAAGGTTGCGCTGGTCACAGGCGGCGCTTCGGGGCTGGGCAAAGCGACGGCGCGGGCGCTCGCGCGAGAAGGCGCGCGCGTCGTCATCGCGGACATGAACGAGGCCGGCGCGAAGGAGCTCGCGGGCGAACTCGGCGGGTCGGCGCTCGCGCTGCGGCTGGATGTGCGCAGCGAACCCGACTGGCAGCGCGCCATCGCCGAGACGCTGCGCGCGTTCGGCGGCCTGCACGTGCTCGTGAACAACGCGGGCATCGTGGTGGCGAGCTCGATCGAGGACACCACGCTCGAGCAACTGCGCAGCGTGCTCGCGGTGAACGTCGAGGGCGTGTTCCTCGGCTGCAAGCACGCGATCCCGGCGATGAACGCCTCGGGCAGCGGCTCGATCATCAACCTGTCTTCGACCGCCGGGCTCGTCGGCACGCCGCCGTTCGCCGCTTACAGCGCCAGCAAGGGCGCGGTTCGCCTCCTCACCAAGACTGTCGCCGCGCACTGTCTGCTGCTCGGCTACCCGATCCGCTGTAACTCGATCCACCCCGGCGGCATGGACACTCCGATGGTGCAGAGCCTCGGCGCTGCGTTCGCGGGCGCCGGGCCCACCACGTTGGCTCTGCTCGCGAAGATGGCGCCGAGCCCGGGCGGGCAGCCCGAGGATGTCGCGAACCTCGCGCTCTTCCTCGCGAGCGACGAGGCGAAGCACCTGAACGGCAGTGAGATCGCGATCGACGCGGGCATGACGGCGCTCTGATTGCGCGGGGCGGTTTTGCCGCGTCGCAATCGTGATAACTTGCCCCGCCGCACTCGGAGGCCCCGATGAAGCGCGAAGATCTACTCCCGGTTCTGCGCCGCATGCTCCATTACGCGACCACCGGCACCACCGCGATTCACGCCGATGGCGCGCGCCGCAATCCGATCGCGACCTACACCGATCCTGAGCAGTTCGAGCACGAGAAGAAGCGCATCTTCCTGCACTACCCGCAGCTCGTCTGCCTGACCCGCGACCTGCCGAACCCGGGCGACTTCAAGACCCACGACGACCTCGGCATCCCGATCGTGGTGGTGCGCGGCAAAGACGGGCGCGTGCGCGCGTTCGTGAATCAGTGCGCGCACCGTTCGGCGCGGCTCGTCGAGGGCTGCGGAAACTTGAAGCGCGGCTTCGTGTGTCCGTATCACGCCTGGGCGTATGGCTTCGACGGCAAGCTCACCGGCCTGTTCAAGGAGGAGAGCTTCGGGCGCGTCGACAAAGCGCAGTACGGCCTAATCAGCCTGCCGTGCGAAGAGAAGTACGGCTTCGTGTACGTCTCGCCCGACCCGAACGTGCCGCTCTCGATCGACGAGCACCTGGGCGAGCTCGGGCCGCAAATGGGCACGTGGGGCCTCGACAAAGCCACACACATCCAGACGGGCGAGTGGCGCCTGCAATCGAACTGGAAGCTCGCGCTCGACACGTTCTGCGAGGGCTACCACTTCGGCCCGCTGCACCCGGACACGGTCGGCCAGTTCTCGCTCACGAACTGCATGACCTACGACCGCTACGGCAAGCACGGCGAGCACCACCGCCTCGGCTTCCCCAACAAGCAGGTGCTCGAACTCGCGAACAAGCCCGAGACCGAGTGGGGCGACCCGCTCGGGTACTTCGCCTTCGTCCACTACATCTTCCCCAACATCTCGCTGCTGATCTCGCCCGACGAGGTCGAACTCTTCCAGCTCTTCCCCGGCGCGAGCGTCGGCGAACACGTCACGCGCTACTCGCTTTACATGCGCCAGCCCGTCGAGACCGAGGAGCGCCGGCGCTACGGCCGCGAGCACTTCCAGTTCATCTACTCAGTGGTGGACAAAGAGGACTACTGGGTCTCCGCGAACGTCCAGAAGAACTTCAACGCGGGCATGCGCAAATACACGACGTTCGGCGCGAACGAGCCTTCGCTGATCAACATGCACCGCAGCTTCCGCCGCATGGCGGGCCT
>JANNDT010000280.1:0-3160 GCA_031387905.1 Deltaproteobacteria bacterium | reverse complement strand
CGGCCCGCGTTCAAGAACGTGATCTGCCACGGCGTGACGGTCGACGAGCAGGGCCAAAAGCTCAGCAAGCGGCTGCGCAATTACCCGGAGCCGGAAGAGGTGTTCGCGAAGCACGGCTCCGACGCGCTGCGCTGGTACCTGATGAGTTCGCCGATCCTGCGCGGCGGCGATCTGCGCGTCGAGAAGGACGGCAAGCCGATCGCGGATGCGGTGCGCGCCGTGCTGCTGCCGATGTGGAACGCCTGGAACTTCTTCGCGCTCTACGCAAACGCGGACGGCGTCACTGCGCGCGAAATCTCGAGCGCGAGCGCCGTGCTCGACCGCTACGCGCTCGCGAAAACACGCGTGCTCGTCGAGCAGGCGCAGGCCGCGCTCGATGCCTACGACATCGCGGGCGCCTGCCAGGCGGTGGTCGCGTACCTCGACGCCCTCAACAACTGGTACATCCGCCGCAGCCGACCGCGCTTTTGGAGCGCGGAGAAGAACGCCGACAAGCAGGCGGCCTACGACACGCTCTACACCTGCCTCTCCGCCCTCATGCGCGTCGCGAGCCCGCTCGTGCCCTTCCTCAGCGACGAGATCTACCGCGGCCTCACGGGCAAGAGCGTGCATCTGGCAGACTGGCCCGATGCGAACGCGCTGCTCGCAGACGCCGAGCTCGTGGCCGACATGGATCGCGTGCGCGACGTGTGCTCGACCGCGCTCGCAATGCGCCGCACCCAGCGAGTTCGCGTGCGCCAGCCGCTGACATCGCTCACGATCGCGGGCCCCTCGGCCGCGCGGCTCGCCGCATTCACCTCGCTGATCGAGGACGAGGTAAACGTGAAGGCCGTGCGCAGCGAGGTCGCGATCGAAGCGTTCGCGAGCTTCAACTTGTCGGCGAACGCCCGCGCGCTCGGCCCGCGCCTCGGGCAGGAAATGAAAACTGTGCTCGCGGCGGCGAAGAGCGGGAACTGGGCGCGCAACGCGGACGGCACCGTAACAGTCGCGGGCCACCAGCTCTCAGGCGACGAGTTCTCGCTTCGGCTCGTGCCGAAGCCTGGTGTCGCGTGCCAGGCGCTCTCGTCCGGCGAGCTGATCGTGGTGCTGGATTTTGCGCTCACGAAAGAACTCGAGCAGGAAGGCGTCGCGCGCGACCTCGTGCGCGCGGTGCAGCAGGCGCGGCGCGAGGCGGGCCTCGCGGTTTCGGATCGCATTCGACTCGCGATCGCGCTCGAGGCTCCGCAGCGCGAAGCCGCGCGCGCCTTCTCCGCCTACATCGCGGAGAACGTGCTGGCGGTCGAGCTCGATCTCGACGGCCTGCTCGACACGCGCGCGATGCACGCGAGCGAGGCCGCGCTCGATGACGGCAAAGCGCTCATCGCGCTCGCGAAAGCCGAGTGATGCGCGTCCGCGTACTCGGATCCTCCGCGGGCGGCGGCCTCCCGCAGTGGAACTGCGGCGGACCGAACTCGGTGCGCGCACGCGCCGGCGACCCCGCAGTCCCCCCGCGCACGCAGCCCTCGCTCGCGATCTCGGCGGGCGACGACGCGCGCTGGTCGCTCGTGAACGCGAGCCCCGACGTGCGCGATCAACTCGCGCGCTTCCCAGGTCTTCACCCGCGCCCCGGCACGCGCGACGTCCCGCTCGACACGATCGTCGTCACGAACGCCGACCTCGATCACACGATCGGCCTGCTCGTGTTGCGCGAGTCGCTGCCGTATCGAGTGATTACGACCGCGTGGATTCGCGATGTGCTGCTCGATCACAACGCCGCCTTCCGCATTCTCGCGCCGGCGTTCGGCACGGTGAAGATCGATGAGCCGTTCTTTCTGGATCGCGGCGAACACCTCGAAGCGAAGCTGTTCCCGATGCCCGGCAAGGTGCCCAGCTGGGCGCAGCCTCACGCCAGCAATTCGGCCGAAGCGACGCTCGGCCTGCGCGTCGTCGACAAGCGCAGCGGCAAGCGGCTGGTCTACGCGCCCGGCATTCAGCGGCTCGACACCGCGACGCAGGCGGAACTCGCGGGCGCCGACGCGCGTTTCGTCGACGGCACCTTCTTCACGAAGGACGAACTGCGCGCGCTGCGGCCCGGCGCGCCGGATGCGATCGCGATGGGCCACGTTCCGATCTCGGGGCCGGAGGGCAGCCTGGCGTTGTTACGAGGTATGCGCGGCAGGACGTTCTACACGCACATCAACAACACGAACCCGATTCTGGACGCCACCTCTGCGGAAGCCGCGACAGTGCGTGCCGCAGGCGTCGAGATTGCGAGCGACGGGCTGGAGATCGTGCTGTGAGCGCGGCGGTTCCGGAACTCGCTGATCTCGAACAGCGCCTCCATCGCCTGCTCGACGAGCGATATCACGACAAGCACCCGTTCAATCTGCGCATGCACGCGGGCACGCTCACGCCCGAAGAGCTCCGCCGCTGGGTGCGCAATCGGTACTACTACCAGACGCGTATCCCGATCAAGGACGGCGTGATCCTTGCGAAATCCGAGGACCGCGAGTTTCGGCGCAGCTGGATTCGCCGCATCACCGACCACGACGGCGACGCGCAGCGCGAGGGTGGCCTCGAGCTTTGGCTGAGGCTCGCTGACGCGGTCGGGCTCGATCGGCGCGAGGTGGCGTCGCAGCGAAACGTGCTGCCCGGCGTGCGGCGCGCCTGCGACGCTTACGTCGCGCTGGTGGCGACGAGCGACTTGCTCGCGAGCGTCGCGGCATCGCTCACGGAAACTCGCGCGGGCGCGCTGCTCGGTCTGCGCGCCGCGGCGTTCGAGAAGCATTATGGCTGGATCGCGCCGGAGGGGCTCGCGTACTTCCGCTCGCGCACGACGCAGGCGCCGCGCGACGCCGCCGAGGGCACGGCGTTCGTGCTCGCACACGCGAAGACGCGCGAAGACGGCGAGCGCTGTCTCGCGGCGCTCGACAAGAAGTGCGAGATCCTCTGGGCGCTGCTCGATGCGGTCGAGTGGAGCGGCACGCGACCGCGCCTCGCCGCCGCCGCGCAGCTTCGCGCGGACGAGGATCTCGTGGTGCTGCCCGAGCGCGCGGTGAAGCTCACCGGCAGCGGGCGCGAGATCCTGTCTGCTTGCGATGGCGCGCGCTGCGTCGGAGACGTGGCGGCGTGGCTGCGCGCCCGCCACGCCGCGGCCGAAAACGTCGAGCGCGATTGTTAC
>JANNDT010000253.1:0-5843 GCA_031387905.1 Deltaproteobacteria bacterium | reverse complement strand
GCAGTCCCGGGCGTTGGGCGCGCGCGGCGGGCTGCGCAGACCCACTCGGCTGCGCGCCCGCGGGCCGCGCACTCGGGCGCGGCGGCGGAGGCGGCGCCGCGATCGGGCGCAACTGGTCCGGCTCCGGCAGCACGAGCTTCGAGAGGATCTCCGCGACCTCGCGATCGATGCGCGCGGTCATCTCCTCAAACAGGTTGAAGCCCTCTCGCTGGTACTCGAGCTTCGGGTCCTTCTGCGCGTAGCCGCGCAGCGAGACGCCTTCGCGCAGCCCGTCCATCGCGTGGAGATGATCCTTCCATTGGCGGTCGTTTACGCCTAACAGCACTTGCCGCTCGTACGCCGCAAACGGCGGATAGCCGAGATCGGCGTGCTGCTCGGCGAGCGTGTCGCAGCGCTTGCGCTTCTCTTCGAACGCGCCCATCAGCTTGTCGAGCAGCGCGTGCCCCGTCGCGTCGCGATCGCGGGCGCCGGCGAGCGGCGCCACGCGCGGGTCGAAGTGCACGCCAAATTGCTTCTCGAGCGCGGCCGCGAGCTCGGAGAGCTGCTCGTCGCTCGGCGCCCCGCGTTCGGGCCAGAAGCTGCCGACGGCTTCGAACAGCACGCCCTCCACCACCTCGACGGCTTCGCCGTGAATGTCCTCGCGCGCCAACACCTCGCGCCGCTTCCCGTAATAAGCCTGGCGCTGCTTGTTCATCACGTTGTCGTAGTCGAGCAGATGCTTGCGCGTGTCGAAGTTGCGCGCCTCGACCTTCTTCTGCGCGTTCTCGATCGCGCGCGTCACCATGCGGTGCTCGATCGCCTCGCCCTCTTCCAGGCCGAGCCGCTCCATCCACGGCGTGATGCGGTCGCCGCCGAAAATTCTCATCAGGTTGTCGTCGAGCGCGAGGAAGAACTGGCTCGAGCCCGGGTCGCCCTGGCGGCCGGCGCGGCCGCGCAGCTGGTTGTCGATGCGCCGGCTCTCGTGGCGCTCGGTGCCGAGGATGTGCAAGCCGCCCGCGGCGATCACCGCCTCGCGTTCCTTCGCGCACTGCGCCTCGAACTCGGCGAACAGGCGCGGGTAGTCCGGGTGCTCCTTCGAGCCGCCGCTCTTCGCGAGAGCGAGATATTCGGGGTTTCCGCCTAACAGAATGTCAGTGCCGCGGCCGGCCATGTTGGTGGAGATCGTGACGGCGTCCTTGCGCCCGGCCTGAGCGACGATCTCGGCCTCGCGTTCGTGCTGCTTCGCGTTCAGCACGTTGTGTCTCACGCCGCGGCGCTTCAGGAGCAGCGCGAGCCGTTCGCTGTTCTCGATCGAGATCGTGCCGACGAGAATCGGCTGTCCCGTCTTGTGACGTTCCTCGATCTCTTTGACGATCGCGTCGAACTTCTCGCGCTCGCTCTTGTAGACGACGTCCGCGTTGTCCTTGCGCACCATCGGCCGATTGGTCGGCACCACCAGCACGTCGAGGTCATAGATCTTCGCGAACTCGGGCGCCTCGGTGTCGGCGGTGCCCGTCATGCCGCCGAGCTTCGCGTACATGCGGAAATAGTTCTGGAACGTGACCGAGGCGAGCGTCTGGTTCTCGCTTTGGACCTGGATGCTCTCGTGCGCCTCGACCGCCTGATGGAGCCCGTCCGACCAGCGCCGTCCAGGCATTAGGCGGCCGGTGAACTCGTCGACGATGATGACCTCGGGCTTGCCGGTCTTGCCTGGCTGCACCACGTAGTCCACGTCGCGCCGCTTCAGCGAGTGCGCCTGCAGCGCCTGATTGATCGCGTGCAGCACGCGGATCGCCTGCGGGTCGTACAGGTTCTCGATGCGCAGCATCTGCTCGACGCTCTTCACGCCCGCTTCGGTGAGCGTGGCCGTGTGGTGTTCCTCGTCGACCCAATAATCGCCGGTCTCAGGAATCTCTCGCTTCAGATCCGGCTTCTGGCCCTTCGCGAGCCGCGGGATCACCGCGTTCGCGACGCGATAGAGCTCGGTGTTCTCCTCGCTCGGGCCGGAAATGATCAGCGGCGTGCGCGCTTCGTCGATCAGGATCGAGTCGACCTCGTCCACGATCGCGAAATTGAGCTCGCGCTGGACGCAGTACGCGATCGCCGGTTTCATGTTGTCGCGCAGGTAGTCGAAGCCGAACTCGTTGTTGGTGCCGTAAGTGATGTCAGCGTGATAGGCGGCTCGGCGGGTGGCGTCGTCGAGATCATGCACGATGCAACCGACGCTGAGCCCCAGGAACTGGTGGATCTCGCCCATCCACTCCGAGTCGCGGCGCGCGAGGTAGTCGTTCACCGTAATCACGTGCACGCCTTTGCCGGCGAGCGCGTTCAGGTAAGCCGGCAAGTTCGCGACAAAGGTCTTGCCCTCGCCGGTCTTCATCTCGGCGATCTTGCCCTCGTGGAGCGCGATGCCGCCGATCAGCTGCGCATCGAAGTGGCGCTTGCCGATCGTGCGCTTCATCGCCTCGCGCACCGTGGCGAACGCCTCGGGCAGCAGCGCGTCGAGGCCCTCACCGCGCTCGAAGCGCTGCTTGAACTCGGCGGTCTTGCCGCTCAGCTCCGCGTCCGAGAGCGCCACGAACTTCGGCTCGAGCTGGTTGATGCGCATAACCAGCGGGAGCATGCGCGCGAGTTCGCGGTCGTTCTTGGAGCCGATCGCGCCGACCAGGCGATTCCAAAGGCTCGGCATCGGGCGATCGATCCTCGGTCCGGGGGCGGGAATGGCGGATACTAACTTTGATCGAGGATGACGCGAGCTTTGTGCACGGCGCATGCAGCCGGCGACGCTTCGCGTCGCGGCTGATGCGCTTCACGGTTCGCGCTTCCGGTTGCCCTGATCGGCGCGGCTACTCGAAAATGTAGTCGGACGGGTTGGCCGTGCGGCCCGCGACCTTCACCTGGTAGTGAACGTGCGGGCCCGTACTGCGGCCGCTGCTACCGACCCGCGCGATCTTGGTGCCGCGTTGCACGCGCTGGCCGGCGCGCACGAGCAGCGCCTCCGTGTGCCCGTAGAGCGTGCGAATGCCGAAGCCGTGATCGATCTCGACGACGAGCCCGAAGGCGCCTTTGCGGCCCGCGTAGACGACGCGGCCGCTGGCCGGCGCGATGATGGTCGTGCCGTAGTCCGCCGCGATGTCGATGCCCGCGTGAAACTGGCGGCGGTTCGTGAACGGCGACGTCCGGTAGCCGTAGCCCGAGGTGACGAAGCCGCTCGCGGGCCAAATCGACGGCGTCGCGGCGAGCTGTTCGCGGTGGTCTTCGAGGCCCGCGACGAGCGCTTCCAGGCTCGCGCGGCGCTCGGGTAGCAGCGAACTCAGCTTGCGCGCGCGCAGTTCGATGCGGTCGATTGCGGAACGCAGCCCTTCCTTTGCGCCGGGCTCCGCAGCCTCAGCCTCAGCCGGCTGTGCGTCGGGCGCAGCGTCGCCTTCGAGGGGCAGCAGGCGGTTGTCGATGCCGTCCGTGTCTTCCGCGCCGCCTTGGCCAGCGGCGTTCGGGGTGTGCGTTTCGCGAGGCGCTTCAGGCAAGTTCGCGATCACGCGAACCTTTCGCTCGAGTTCCCGCAGCTCTTCGAACTGCTGCGTGATCCCTCCGAGTTGCCCCTTCAGCGCCTCGAGTTCTGCGCTCTGGCGTTTGGTATCGGCGCGCATGCGCTCGACATCGGTCGCGTCCCTGCGCAACCGCACGTAGTCGACACTCGCCAGCGACAGCGCACCCGCAATTACCGCCGCGCCGACCGCGCCTTGCTTGAACCAAGCGCGCCGCAGCCGGATACGCCGCACGGGCGAGGTCTCACCGGCGAGCACGAGCAACGTGAGATCGCGCTTTGAGTTGCTCATTGCGCGGCTCCGCTCTTCGGCAGCGCAACGCGCAGCCGCAGCTTGCCGATCTGGATCTCGTCGCCGTCGCGCAGCGCGCCGCGCTTCTGGCGTTCGCCGTTCAGCAGCGTGCCATTGGTGCTGCCGAGATCCTGCAAGAAGAAACCCTCAGCGTGCGCGAAGCCGATCGCGGCGTGCGCGCGGCTGATCGTCGCATCCGCGAGTACGGCGTCGGCGCCGCGACCGCGGCCGATCACGAACCAATCGCGATCGATCGGCAACTCGAGGCCCTCAAAGAAGCCGCGTTGCACTTCGATCGACGCGCCCGATGGCACGATCGCGACAGGCTTCTGATCAGCGCCGGCTTCCATTCTTCCCCCGTCCCCACGCTGTGCATCGACATGGGAACGCGCCGCCTTCGTGATTGGAATCACCGGGTCTTCCCCCACAAGACGCGCCCTGGCTGCATCGGAGCCGGCTGGAGTGGACTTGACCCGGCAGCGCGCTCGCCCGCGGGGCGCACCCGTGGGGCGGGAGGCCGCTTCCCAGAGCTTCCCAGAGATAGGGCGCCGGCTAGCGCGACTAGCGGGCGGCTTGGAGCAGCGCCCGCGCGTGCTTGCGGGTTGCCTCGGTCACCGTCTCGCCGCCGGCCATGCGCGCGATTTCGTCGACGCGCTCTGCCGCTGTGAGCTTTTCGACCTGGGTGAGCGTGCGTCCTCCGTGCTCGCTCTTACGCACGGCGAAGTGCGTCGCCCCGTGCGCCGCTATCTGCGGCAAGTGTGTGATGCAGAGGACCTGGTGATGTTCGGCGAGCGAGGCGAGCGTGGCGCCGACGCGCTCGGCGACCGCGCCGCTCACGCCCGCATCGACCTCGTCGAACACGAGCACCATGCCGGCGCCCGCGCGCCGCAGCGTGTTCTTCAGCGCGAGGAACACGCGCGAGAGTTCGCCGCCCGACGCGACGGTGCGCAGCGGGCGCAGCGCCTCGCCGGCGTTCGCGCTGAACACGAACTCGATGCTCTCCGCGCCGCTGGCGCCAAGCCCAGCGGCCAGCGGCGTGAGCGCGACCTCGAAGCGCGCGGCCGGCAGCGCGAGTTCGCGCACGCCGCGCTGCGCCTCCGCCGCGAGCGCCTTCGCCGCCTTCGCGCGCCCCGCTGACAGCTTCTTCACCTCGCGCGCGAGCGTCTGCTCCCCGGCGGCGCGCTCGCTCTCGAGTTTGTGCATGCGGTCGTCGTTGCCCGCGAGCGACGCCAGCTCCGCCGCCGCGCGCTCGCGATGCGCGAGGATCTCCACCGCGCTGCGCCCGTACTTGCGGCGCAGCTTCTCGAGCGCGCGAATGCGCTCCTCGACCGCGGCGAGCTGCTCGGGGTCCGTGTCGATGCCCGCGGCGTAACGCTCGAGTTCGCGCGCCACGTCCTGTGCTTCGCTGCGCAGCGAGGCAAGCCGCTCCGCCAGCGGCGCGAGGCCGGCATCGAGTCTCGCGAGCGCGGCGACGGCGCGATCTGCCTTGCTCACCAGATCGAGCGCAGCCGGCGCCTCGCTCTGAAGCGCATCACCTGTTAGGGCGGCAGCCGCGCGGCCTGCGTCTTCGCGCAGCCGTTCGGCGTGCACCAGGCGCGCGTGGTCGCGTTCGAGCGCGGTCTCCTTGCCGGGGTCGATGCCCACCTCGTCGATTTCGCGCACTTGAAACGCCAAATAATCCTCGCGCCGCGTGCGCTCTTCGGCCTCGGCGCGCAGCCGCGCGATCTCCGCCTCGCGCTCGCGCAGTTCGCGCACGCCGCGCTCGACCCCCCCGCGCAGCTCGAGCAGTTCACCGAAGGCGTCCAGCAACAAGCCCTGCGCATCGCTGCGCAACAGCGCTTGCGAAGCGTGCTGGCTCGAGATCTCGAGCTGCTCGCCAAACAGTTCTGCGAGCGCCCCAATCGGCACGAGCGCGCCGCCCACCCAGGCGCGGCTGCGCCCGTCCGCCGTGAGCGTGCGGCGCACGATCAACTCGCCGCCCTCGGCTTCGAGCCCGCGTGCCTCGAGCGCGCGCGCGAGATCGGGCAG
>JANNDT010000233.1:0-7529 GCA_031387905.1 Deltaproteobacteria bacterium | reverse complement strand
CGCGAAACGCCCGCCCGTCCTTGTGATGGGCACGTTCCCCGGCGCCGAACTCGTGCGCGCACTCGCGCTCGGTCTCGCGGCGACATGGCTCGGCCGCCGCGCCATCTCGCGCACCGGCGCGCTGCTACTCCACGGCGCGCGCCCGGTGAAGCTGGAAGTGTGACGGCGCTCGTCGATGCGCAGACGCCCGCGCTGCAAGGCGCTCACGACTCGCGGTAGGTTGCCGGCCGCCCCCACAGCGCAGCGAGGTGCACCGCGATGTGCCGCAACATCAAGACGCTCTTCAACTTCGAGCCGCCTGTTACGCAGGCCGAGGTGCGCGCGGCCTCGCTGCAGTTCGTGCGCAAGCTCTCCGGCTTCAACAAGCCATCGAGAGCGAACGAGGCTGCGTTCGAGCGCGCCATCGAGCAGACCGCCGCGGTGGCGCATGAACTTCTGCACGCGCTCGTCACCACGGCTTCGCCGCGCGATCGCGAGGCCGAGGCGGCGCGAGCGCGGGCGCGCTCGGCGGCGCGCTTCGGTGGCCCAGCCGCGGGCCCGGCCTAATGCTCTCCGCCAGCGAAGCGCACGCGTTCGCGGAGCACTGGGTTGCGGCCTGGAACGCGCACGATCTCGAGCGCATCCTCGCGCATTACGGCGACGAGGTAGAGCTCGTCTCGCCCGTGGTGGTGCAGCTGCTTGGCGTTGTAGATGGAACGGTACGCGGGAAGAGCGCGCTCCGCGGCTACTTCGCGCGCGGGCTCGAAGCCTTTCCGCAGCTGCGCTTCACGCTCGAACGCGTCGCCTGGGGCGTGCGCAGCCTGGTGCTGGTCTACGTCAACCAGCGCGGGACGCGCACCGCGGAGTTCATGGAGCTCGCGCCCGCGGGCACGGTGACTCGCGTCGTCGCGAACTACGACGGCTGAGGGAGGTTTCCGTGTCAGCGCCTGTGTTCACGACCCCGCCGCCGAGCGTGCGCGACTTGTGGCGTGCCCGCGCGAATGACGAGCGCGTCGGGCTGCGCTTCGAGGACGCGTCGTGGACGTGGCGCGAGCACAGTCAAAGAGCGTGCGAGCGCGCGGCGCTCTTGCTCTCGCTGCGCGCGCCGAATGAGCCGTTCCACGTCGGCGTGCTGCTCGACAACGTGCCCGAGTTCTCGTTCCTGCTCGCGGCCGCGGCTTCTGCGGGCGCCAGCGTGGTCGGCATCAACCCGACCCGGCGCGGCGCCGAACTCGCGCGCGACATCGCGCACAGCGCGTGCCGCATGCTGATTACGGACGACGCGTATGCGCCGCTGCTGGCTGGCCTCGAGCTGCCCGTCGCGCCGGAGCGCCGCTTCTCGATCGACTCGCCGCGCTGGCATGAAGCGGTCGCGCGCTTCGCGGGCGCGCCCGATCCGGACGTCGCGCTCGATCCGCTCGCGCCGTACTTGCTGATTTTCACCTCGGGCACCACGGGCCAGCCGAAGGCGGCGATTTGCTCGCAGCTCCGGCTTGGCGGCATCGCGCGCACGCTCGCGTCGCTGCGCGGGCTCACCCCCGACGATGTGTCTTATCAGGTGATGCCGATGTTCCACTCGAACGCGCTGATGGCGGGCTGGGCGCCGGCCGTGTTCGTGGGCGCGACGATCGTGCTGCGCCGCAAATTCTCCGCCTCGGGCTTTCTGCCCGACGTGCGCAAGTACGGCGTCACGTATTTCAACTACGTGGGCAAGCCGCTCACCTACGTGCTCGCGACGCCCGAGCGACCGGACGACGCCAATAGCACGCTGCGCCTCGCCTTCGGAAACGAAGCGGCCGACCACGATCTCGAACGCTTCGGGAAGCGCTTCGGCTGCGCCGTCGTCGACGCCTACGGCTCGACCGAAGGCGCGGTCTCGATCGGACGCGTGCCGGGCATGCCCGTGGGCTCGCTCGGCGTCGGCATGCCGGGCACTGTGATCCTGAACCCCGAGACCGGGCAGGAGACGCCGATCGCGCGCTTCGACGCGAACGGGAGACTGCAGAACGCCGACGAGGCGATCGGCGAGATCGCGAACGTGCAGAGCGCCGCCACGTTCGAGGGCTACTACAACAACGCCGAGGCGAACTCGGCGCGAATCCGTAACAAGATCTACTGGACGGGCGACCTCGGCTATCGCGACGAAAAGGGCTTCCTCTATTTCGCAGGCCGCGACAGCGACTGGCTGCGCGTCGACGGCGAGAACCTCGCCGCGGCGCCGGTCGAACGCATCCTCACGCGGCATCCGGACATCGCGCTGGCGGCGGTTTATGGCGTTCCGGACGAAGAGGTCGGCGACGCCCTAATGGCAGCTTTAGTTTTGCGCCCGGGCGCGAGTTTCGAACCCGAGAGCTTCGCCGCCTTCCTCGCGCAGCAAGCGGACCTCGGCACGAAGCAGTCGCCGCGTTACGTGCGCGTCGCGAGCGAGCTGCCGCAGACGCAGACGAACAAGATCCTGAAGCGCGAACTTCGCAAGCAGCTCTGGGAGTGCGCGGATCCTGTGTGGCTGCACACAAAATCCGGGTATCGCGCGCTCACATCAGACGATCAGGCTGTGATTCGTCAGCGATTTCGCGCGCGCGGACGCGAGAACGTGCTCGACGCGTAACAGTGCGCTTGCCAAGCTGAGTCGTGTGAAACAAGCCGCCGCTCGCCTGGTCGCCGTGCTCGCGCTGGCTGTGAGCGGCGCGCACGCAGCCGAGCCCCCGCCGCGCGCGATCGACGACGCGCGCCTCGCTGCCGCCGACAGCGAGCCCGGCAACTGGCTCGCGCACGGCCGCACCTGGAGCGAGCAGCGCTACAGCCCGCTCGCGCAGATTCACGAGGGGAACGTCGCGCGACTCGCGCCGGCCTGGGTGTACGCGACCGGCGAAACGCGTGGGCACGAGGCGACGCCCATCGTCGTGGACGGCGTGATGTTCGTGACGCTGCCGTGGAGCATCGTGGTGGCGCTCGACGCCGCGACGGGCCGCGAACTCTGGCGCCACGATCCCGGAGTGCCGCGCGCGTGGGGACGCTACGCGTGCTGCGACGTCGTGAACCGCGGTGTCGCGGCTTATCAGGGACGCGTCTACGTCGGCACGCTCGATGGCCGGCTCGTCGCGCTCGACGCGAAGACCGGCGCGCGCGCCTGGGACGTGAACACGATCGATCGCAGCAAGCCGTATACGATTACGGGCGCGCCTCGCGTCGCGCGCGGGCTGGTGTTCATCGGCAACGCGGGCGCCGAGTTTGGCGTGCGCGGTTACGTCTCGGCCTACGACGCGGAGACTGGCGCGCTGCGCTGGCGCTTCTACACGGTGCCCGCGGCGCCGGATAAGCCGCGTGAGCACAAGGAGCTGGAGCTCGCGGCGAAGACCTGGCCGAAGAACGCGCTCTGGGAGTCGGGCCTCGGCGGCACGGTTTGGGATTCGCTGGCGTTCGACCCCGAACTCGAGCTGCTCTACGTCGGCGTCGGCAACGCGAGCCCGTACCCGCGCGAAGTGCGCAGCCCTGGCGGCGGCGACAACCTCTTCCTCTCCTCGATCCTGGCGCTCCGCGTAACAACCGGAGAGCTCGTCTGGCACTATCAGACGACGCCGCGCGAGAACTGGGACTACACCGCCACCCAGCAGATGATTCTCGCCGAACTCGAGCTGGGCGGGCGCAAACGCAAAGTGCTGATGCAGGCGCCGAAGAACGGCTTCTTCTACGTGCTCGATCGCGCCACCGGCGAACTGCTCTCGGCGGACAAATACGTGGACGTGAACTGGGCGAGTCACGTCGACTCGAAGACCGGCCGTCCCGTCGAAACCGGGAAGGGCGAGTGGAAGGACGGCGCCGGCTTCGTGATCCCAGGCCCGGCCGGTGGCCATAACTGGCACCCGATGGCGTTCCACCCGGGCACGGGCCTCGTCTACATCCCGACCTACGCGCTCACGTACCCGTTCCACAAGGACGCCGAGTTCCGGCATGTGCCCGGCCGCTTCAACACCGGCGAGAACTTCCCGGCGATGCAGCGCGCGGTCGACGGCTACGAGCGCTCGCTGCGCTTCTGCTCGCCGACGCAGCTCACCGCCTGGGATCCCGTGAAGCGCGAGCGCGTCTGGCGAGTTCCGCACGCTTCGGAGATGCACGGCGGCACGCTCGCGACCGCGGGCAACCTCGTCTTCCACGGCTCCGGAGACGCGACGCTCGCCGCCTACCGAGCCACGGATGGCAAGCTGTTATGGGAAGCCGAAGCGCCGACAGCGGTGATGGCGGCGCCCGTCACGTATGCGGTGAAGGGCGAGCAGTTCGTCGCGGTCGCGATCGGCGCGGGCGGCTCAGCGGGCATGAACTTCACGCAGCTCGCGTATGAGAACGCGGGTTTCGTTCTGGCCTTCAAGCTCGGTGGCACCGCCGTGCTGCCGCCGCGACGCCCCCGCGCGGCGCGCCCGATCGAAGCGCCCGTAACAAGCGAAGCGCCCGCCGTCGCCCTGCGCGGGCAGAAGCTCTACCACCAGTGGTGCATGTTCTGTCACGGCATCGGCACGAGGAGCGGAGGCTTGCTTCCGGATTTGCGCTTCGCTCCGCGCGCCACGTTCGAGAACTGGCAGGAGATCGTGATCGGGGGAACGCGCGCCGAGCACGGCATGGCGAGCTTCGCCGACTCGCTCTCACGCGAGGACGCAGACGCAATCCGCGCCTACGTGATCGCGCAAGCCAATCGTCGCGAGAGTCTGCTCGAGAGCGGCGCCGCATGGCTCTATCGCAACGGCGCCTGCGTGCCGGCGAGCTGGCTCGCCGACTGAGCCAGCGCCCGCGCCGGTTCAGAGCGGGCCGGGGCCCACATCGACGCCGAGGATGGCTTTGCCCACGCGCTCATAATGGTTGCTCGAGACGGCGAGGTGTTGGGTGAGCGCGTGGACGTCGCGCCAGCAGCGCTCGAGCGCGGAGCCCGCGAGCACGGCGTCCATGCCAGCTGCGTTGCGCATGAGGTCGACCGCTTGCGCAGCGTGCTCCGTGGCGCTCAGGTAGCTGAGGCGCAGCCGCACTTGATCCTCGGTCGTAGCAGGCGCGCCGGCGGCGATGCGCGCGAAGATCCCGCCCGCGACGGCTTCGAGATGCGCGCGGCCCGCGTCGGCCAGCGCGTACGCGCGCGCCACGTCGATCTGCACGCGCGCCGTCTCACGCAGCGGCTTCGTGCTCAGCATCGAGGTCTTCGTTTGCGCGAGCGCGACCAGTTCTTCGCGTGCGCGCCGCGCGATGCCGAGCGCGACGGCGCTCAGCGTTGCGCCGAGGCGGCTGAACACGGGCAGCGCGGCGAGCGGATCGAGCGCGCGCGTGCTCGTGCTGCGGAAGTCGAAGGTGCGCGCCGCGGGCACGAACACATCTTCGAGCAGCGCGTCGTGGCTGCCGGTGCCCGCGAGCCCCGTCGGGCGCCAAGTGTCGAGCACGCGCGCCTCGCTGGTGGGAAAGAACGCGCCAATGATCACCGGCATCCCGTCGCTCGCGAGGCGCGGCTTGCCGGCCTCGATCACGAAGCCGCCCGCCACGAGCCAAGTGCTCTGCTGGATGCCGCTCGCGAAGCGCAGCGCGCCGGAGACGCGGTAGCCGCCGGCATCAGGTGTTAGGCGCAGCGAAGTCGGGTTGACCGAGCCCGCGCCGAGCGCGCGCGGGTGCTTCACGAGTTCTTCGTACGCCGCCGGGTCTTCGAGCAGCGCGAGAAACGCGTTGTTCCCGGCGCCGATTGCGAGGTTCCAGCCCGCGGCGCCGTCGGCCGCGGCGATCTCCTCGAGAATCGGCGTCGTCTCGACCGCATTCAGGCCGGCGCCGCCGAACTGCGCGGGCCGCATCATCGCGAACAGGCCCGCGTCGTGGAGCGCCTCGACGACGGGCGCCGCCAGCCGCCGCGAACGTTCGCTTTCGTCCGCATGCGCTCGGATCAGGGGCGCGAGCGCGCGGGCGCGTTCGATCAGTGGCGCCCGGCGGGCTTCGAGTTCGCTCATGCGGTCTCCTTGCGCCGCACGCTATCGCGACGCTCCGGGGAGCGGCTCGCGCTAGCGTGAGCCGTCCGCGCGCAAGGCAGCCAAAGGCGCAATCGATGACCGCACCCGGCGCAAGCTCCGATCCCGGCGATCCGACCTTCATCCCGGCCCCAACTTACGACCTGCTGCTCCCGCTCTACGACCCGCTGCTCAAGTACCTAATGCGCGACGAGGAAACGCGCATTCCGATGCTCGAGCGCGCGGAGATCGGGGCAGGGCATCACGTGCTCGACGTGGGCTGCGGCACCGGCGCGATGACGCTGCTGGTCAAGCTGCGCGAGCCCGGCGCGCACGTGTACGGGCTCGATCCCAACCCGAATGCGCTCGCGCGCGCGCTCGGGAAATCGCGCGAAGCGGGCTACCCGCTCAAGGTTTACCGCGGCGTCAGCCAGCGCCTGCCGTTTCCGACCGAGAGCATCGATCGAGTGCTCTCGTCCCTAATGATTCATCGGCTGACGCGCGCACACAAGCTCGCCAGCTTCCGCGAAGTGCGGCGCGTGCTCTACCCCGAAGGCTCGCTGCACGTGCTCGACCTCGGGCCTCCCGTCACGCGCTACGAGCATGCGCTTGCGCGCGTGCTTCAGCGCAGCGAGCGCCTGTGCGACAACCTGAACGGCGAACTGCCCAAGTTGATGGAAGAGGCCGGCCTCGTGCGCGTGCGGGAAACTGCGAGTGTCAGCACGGCGCTCGGCCGGATCTCGATCTACGAAGCATTCCGAACTTGAAGGAGGAGCGCAGATGAAAGTGTTCAAGGCATTAGGCAGGATCCTCGGCGGGTTGCTGGCGCTCGGCGTCGCCGTCTACTTCGGCGCGCGCCTCCACGACGGCCCGCTCGCGCTGATCCCCGGCGGCCCGCTGCGCTCCGGTGAGCTGTTCGAGCTGCCGGTCAGCGACTGGTCTTTCGCCGTCGACGTCGAGGAGATCGAACTCCAACTCGAGAGCCAGAGCATCTCGCGCACCACCTGGATTCTCGTGCGCGGAGGCGCCGCCTACATCCCTTGCAGCCTCGGCTTCCCGCCTGGCAAGCAGTGGTACGTGCACGCCCAACAAGATGGCCGCGCGACCGTGCGCATCGAGGGCAAGCGCTACCCGGTGACGCTCACCAAGGACGACGACCCGAGCCTCGCCGAGTTCGCGCTGGCCGAGGTGAAGCGCAAGTACGGCAACGCGCCGCCGAGCAATGCTGGGGTGTTGTTCTTCAGGGTGGAGTCGCGCGCGGCAAGCGGCGGGTGACTCCGCCAGCGCAGTCGAATCGCGAGCACGAGAGCGTGGCGCGCAACGCGAAGCTCGCTCTTCTGCTCATCGGTTTCGCTCTGCTCGGCGCCGCGACCGGTCTCGATCGCGCGTTCCCGCCGATGCCCGGCGAGCCGCCCACCGCTGCGCGCATCGAACTCGGGCGGCTGCTCTTCTTCGACCCCGTGCTCTCGCGCGCAGGAGAGCGTGCCGTCGCGCGAGAGCACGGGGTCGAAGAAGAGCAGCCGCCCGAGTTCGATGCGCGCAGCGGTGGGCGGCTCGCCGGGCATCGGCGGGAACGCGCGAGCG
>JANNDT010000230.1:0-33100 GCA_031387905.1 Deltaproteobacteria bacterium | reverse complement strand
CCAAGCGGGTTGATGCGCGTCTTCAAACCCAGGCGCACGAGGAAACTCAAAACGGTCCAGCTGAGTGGCGGCAGGCCTTCCTGCCCGCCGTTCATCAACTGCGTGAACATCGCGCGCGACGAGAACTGCTCCGGGTTCTTCAGCACCGCGGCGACGTCGTCGAAGCGCGAGACGCACCAGACTTTGGACGCGGGCGCGTAATGCACCGGGGCCTGGTCGCGGAGTTCCCGGTACTTCGGGAAGGGATCGTCGCGCCACTCGGCGGAGAACGGATCGTAGGAGACCGGCATGTTGAACTCCGCGGGCGCGAGGCGAAGCTACCCGCGCTCGGCGAGCACCGCCGCGTATTCCTGCACCGTTCGCGCCGCGATGCTCGGCCAGGCATAGGCGGCGACGATCCGCTCGCGGGCCCGCGCGCCGAGTTCGCGCCGACGAGCGGGCGCATCGAGTAGCGAGGCGATTGCCTGCGCGAGCGCAGGCGCGTCGTCCACCGGCGTGAGCACGCCGCCGCCGCCAGTCTCGACGACTTCGGGCAACGCGCCCGCGCGCGTGGCGACCACCGGCGTTCCGCACGCCATCGCCTCCGCCGCGGGCAGCCCGAAGCCTTCGTAGCGCGAAGGCACGACGACGAGCGTCGCGCGTCGGTAGAGGCGCACGAGTTCGGGCGTCTCGACGCGACCTGTTACTTCGAGGCGATTCGCAACGCCGAGCTTGCGCGCCCAGGCGATCGCTTCGGAGCGCGCGTCGTCGACGAGCGTCACGCGCACGTCGCTCGGCAGCAGCGCGAGTGCTTCGAGCAGTTTGCGCACGCCCTTGTTGGGGTCGGAGGCGCGCGCGACGCACAGGATCTCGCGCTCGGCGCGCGGCGCGCTCGCGTCTGGCGAGAACAGCTCGGTGTCGAGCCCGTTCGCGACCATCGCGAGCTTCCCCGGCCGCACCCGGAAATCTGCCTCGATGCGCTTTGCCGAAACGACGCTGCTCGTGAACACGCGGTCGAGCCGCCGCGCGACGAACGCCTGCATCTCGACCGGGTAGAACTCCCAGCTGCCGAGTCTCTCGCGAAACGAGCGGGCGCGCTGGAACGACATCTGGCGGTCGACGCTCAGCGGGTGATGCACGGTCGTAACAACCGGCAGGCCGAGCGCACGCATGCCGAGCAGGCCGTAGCCGAGGCACTGCACGTCGTGGACGAGGTCGTAGCGCCGCCCCGCACGCAGGCGCACCGCAATCTCGCGGAACGCGCGCACGCTGAACGCGAACGGCTCGGGCAGGAAGCCGATCGCAGACGCGCCGAACTCCCAGAAGTTGAGCGGCTCGAACACGCGCAGCGGGTTCGGTCTCGGCAGCAAGTTCTGCCAGTCGCGGAAGAACCACTTGCCCCAGAAGCGCTCGTTCGGGAGACGCGCGACGTCGTTCGCGAACGGCATCGCGTCGGGGTAGGGCGGGCCGACGAGCACGTCGATCTGGTGGCCGAGCCGCGCGAGTTCGCGCGCGAGGAACCAGAGATAAACGCCCTGGCCGCCGGACTGCATGTTGCCGCGATAACAGACGAAGGCGATGCGGAGCGCTCTGCTCGTCAGCGGACTGGAGGCCCCCGCTTTTCCTTGGGCTTCGCTCGCCTCCGCAGACTCCGGCTCGCTGCGCGCCGCGTCACGCATCGAGGACGCTTCCGGCCTGGGCGCTCGCGGCTTGCGGCGCGCACCGCGCCCGCGTCTCGTCGGTGGGAGTTAGTTGCCGGTCCGCGGCTTGCTGAGGATTCGCCTCGCGGCAGCGCCGCTCTCGCATCAAGCGGGCTTCTCCGCGTACAGGATCACGCTCTTCGGGCAGATGTAGTTGAGCACGTGTCTCTCGAGGCGGTCGATGAAGCGCGAGGCCGTCGCGCGAATCAGGCCGAGCCGGTACGCGCGCACGAGCCGGCTCTCGTCCGCGCGCGGCAGCCCGGCGATCGAACGCAGCGCCCAATAAGGCGTGTGCAAGCCGTGCGCGAAGCTGCAGCTCTCGGTGCGCAGGCCGGCAGCCCCTAATGCCTCGGCGAGGTCGCGCGGCGTGAAGATGCGGATATGGCCGCCGGGGCTCTCGAAGTAGTCGTCGCCCAGCCGCAAGTAAAAGAACTCGCTGATCGCGGTCGGGATCGTCACGGCGATGCGCCCGCCGGGCTTGGTGACGCGCGCGAGTTCGCGCGCCGCGGCCGGGTAGTCGTGCACGTGCTCCATCACTTCCGCGCAGATCACGCGGTCGAAGGTGGCGTCGCGGAAGGGCAGGCGGAACGCGTCGCCTTGCAGCATCGCGCCGAACGAGTTCCTCTGGCGCGCAGCGTAGTGCAGCGGGCCGCGCGCTTTCTTGAGCGCGCCGAGATCGAGATCGAGGCCAACCACGCGCGCGCCGCGTTCGAGCGCGCCGAAGCAGTGGCGCCCTTCGCCGCAGCCCGCGTCGAGCAGCAGGTCGCCGGCGCCGACCTTAAGCCGCGCGAGATCGACGGTGAGCAGCACGTTCGTCTGGACTCCGCTCGCTGCCGCATTCACTCTGCTCGGCTTCGCCTCGCTGCGCGCTGCGCTTGCCGGCTCGCTGCGCGCGGCTTCGCCGCTCGCGCACTTCCTCGAATACCTCGACGAGCTGCGCGGCCGCAGTCTCCCAGCGGAACACGCGCTGCACGCGCTCGCGCGCCGCACGCCCCATGCGCTCGGCGCGCTCGGGCTCCGCAAGGATCTGCGCGATCGCCGCGGCGAGCGCCTGCGGATTGCGCGGCGGGACGAGTAGGCCCGCGCTGCCGTCGCTCCCGACCACTTCGGGCAGCGCGCCCGCGGCGTTCGCGATCACCGGTAGCCCGCATGCCATCGCCTCGCTGGCCGGGAAGCCGAAGCCTTCGAAGAACGACGGCACCACCGCGATGCGCCCGGTCGAGTACTCGCGCACGAGGTCGGGGACTTCGAGGAAGCGCGGCTGGAGGATCACGCGCTTTTCGAGTCGAAACTTCCTAATCAAACGCGGCACGAGGCCATCCGGCGGAATGCGGCCATCGACGATCTTCAGCGTCACGCGCTCGGGCAAGAGCGAGAGCGCCTCGAGCAGCGTGCCGATGCCCTTCTTGCGGTCCTCGGTGCGGCCCACGAACACGAGGTCCGCTTCCTTCGCGACGGCGTGCGGGTGAAAGACTTCGGCGTCGGTGCCGTTGTAGACGACCGCGATGTCCTTCTCCGGGATGCGGAAGTACTTCTCGATCTCACTGCGCGAGGCCTCGCTCACGGTCACGATCTTGTCGAGCCGCTTGGCCACTTGCTCTTGCATGAAGAGCGGGAAGTAGAGGGTGCGGCGGATCTTCTTCACGAGCCGCGGATCGACTGCGAAATCCGCCTCGCGATCGAGGTGCAGCGGGTGGTGGATCACCGAGACCACTGGCACGCCGAGTCTGCGAATGCCGAGCAGGCCCCAGGAGAGGCACTGATTATCGAACACCACGTCGAAGTGGTGCTGCTCGTGCAGCTCGCGCCAGCGCCGCAACAAGCGGAAGCCGAAGGTCTGCATCTCGGGGAACACGCCGATGCGCGAGACGCCGAGTTCCCAGAGATTCAGCGGCGTCAGCAGACGGCGCGGGTCCTTCGTTTTCGCCCAGTCCGCGAGCGGCTGGCCGAACACGTTTTCGTTGGGGATCTCGTGCAGCGGAATGCCCGGCGCGAGCGACGGGAACGGCGGACCCGCAATCACGTGCACGTCGTGGCCGGCTTTCTGCCACTCGCGCGCGAGGTACGCGGCGTAGATGCCTTGGCCGCCGCAGTACATGTTGCCGCGGTAGGTCAGCAGCGCGATCCGCACTTATTGGTCTCCGCTCGCCTGCGGCTCGCTGCGCGCGCCGCTTCGCAGCGCTTGCACCGTTGCTCGCGTCGGATGCATGCGTTCGCCTAGCTCTGCTTCCGCGCGCTCGGCTGTGCGGGCGCATCCGGCGGCGGCTCGGGCTCGACGCGGATCGTGGCGATCGTGAAGCCAACCCAGAACGTGAGGCCGAGCACGACGGCGAGCAGCAGCGCGACGGGAATCGCGAGCGCCCAGTACGCGCCCGAAAGCATGCCGCCGAGGAAGATCACGCCGAGCCCCGCCGCGAGCGCGCAAATCAGCAGACCTTGAACCCGCCCAGCATCGTGCATCGGCTTCTCCTTGCTCCGCTGACTCCGCGAGGCGCGACTCGAACGCGGTCCAGATCCGGCGGGCCGCGCAGTATCGAAGGGTCACCAAACGGTGTCAACGCATCGCACGCCCGCGCCGCGCCGAGCGGATCCCTGCGCAAGCCGTAATCCTGCGCCGCATGCGAGTCATTGGGCTGATGTCGGGGACTTCGGCGGACGGCATCGATGCGGCGCTCGTCGAGTGGCCCGACGACGCGGCCGCGCGCCCGTTTCGCCTGCTATCGCACGTCGAGTTTCCCTACGAGGCGGAGTTTCAGGCGCGCATTCATCGCCTCGCCGCTGGCCGCGTGCCGGGCAGCGAGGCGCTGCGCGAGTTCGCTGCGCTCGATGTGGCGCTCGGCGAGCGCTTCGCGGCGGCGGCGCGCGGTGCGGCAGACGCGGCGGGCGTGCCGCTCGCGCAGATCGACGCGATCGGCTCGCACGGGCAAACCGTCGCGCACCACCCGGAGCTACGCGCGACGCTGCAGATCGGCGATCCCTCGCTGATCGCGGAGCGCACGGGCTGCACCGTCGTCGCGGATTTTCGGCCGCGCGACATCGCCGCCGGCGGCGAGGGCGCGCCGCTCGCGCCATTCTTTCACTGGGCCGCGCTTGGTGACGCGAACGAAGCGCGGCTCGTCTTGAATCTCGGCGGGATCGCGAACGTGACGTGGTTGCCGCGAGGCGGACGCGGCGAGGATGTGATCGCCTTCGACGTGGGCCCCGCGAACTCGCTCTGCGACGGCGTCGTCGCAACGCTCACGAGCGGTGCAGAACGCTTCGATCGCTACGGCGCCCGCGCGCGGCGCGGCAAGCTCAACGCGGCGCTGCTCGAAGAGCTGCTCGCGGATCCGTTTCTGGCGCGGCGCCCGCCAAAATCAACCGGCCGCGAGCGCTACGGGATCGCGGAAGCGGAGGCGCTCGCGCGTCGCTTCTCGGGCGCGCCCGACGATCTCGTCGCGACGCTGGTCGAGTTCAGCGCCGCGGCCGTGGCCCGCGCGGCGCGAGATTTTTTGAGCGGCGCTCCGGAGCGGCTGCTCGTGGGCGGCGGCGGCGCGAAGAATCCGGCGCTGATGGCGGCGCTCGCGCGCAACCTGCCCGGTGTGCGCGTCGATCCCACCGAGGCGGCGGGCGTGCCCGCTGCTGCGGCCGAGGCGATGGCGTTCTCACTGCTCGCGCGCAATGCGCTGCTCGGCATCCCGAACCATCTGCCGCAGTGCACGGGGTCCGCCGCGGCGCGCGTGTTAGGGGAGATCGCGCTCGGCAATCGCCCGCTCGCGCGGCGCGCGTTCAAATCTTGAACGTGAGCCCGTCGTCAGCGATTGCGAAGCCTGCGGCGCCGCCATGCTCGCGCATCTCGCTGCCGAGGTGCGTCAGTACGAGCTGACCGCAGTCGAACTGCGCGCGCTTCGCGGTGAGTTCTTCGAGGCTCAGGTGATAGGCGTAATCGCGCGCCAGCTGGGTGCACTCGCAGAGGAACAGCTCGCTGCCCGCGACGAGCTTGGGCAGTTCGTCGAACCAGCCCGTGTCGCCGGAGTAGGCGATCCGCTCGGTGCCGGTCTCGATCAGCATGCCGTGAGGGCACGCCTCCGGGGAGTGGTGCGTCTCGAACACGCGCGCGCGCGCGACGCCGAGATCTTCGGTCGCGCCAGCAGCGAGTTCAACGAAGCGCAGGCTGTACGGGAAGTGATGCGGCTCGAGCGGGTGCCCGAGCGCTTGCGCCGCGTGCCGCACGCGCGCTTCGACGCCGCGCGGCCCGGCGACCACGAGCGGGCGGCGGCGTACGTCTTCATAAAGCGTCGCGAGCAAGAACAGCGGAATGCCGCCGAAGTGGTCGGCGTGGAAATGCGAGACGGCGATGGCGTCGACTTCATCGCGCGCGACGCCGAGCGCCGAGAGACCCGAGAGCGTCGTCTGCCCGCAGTCCATCAGCAGCGAACCGGACGCGCTGCGAATGAGATAGGCGGACTGCCGGCGCCCGCCTGCACCGAACGCGTCGCTCGTTCCGATCAGCAGCAGTTCGCTCATGGCGGCGTAGCAGCCTCCGCACACGACACGAATCGTCCGCCCGCGAACACGCCGTGAGAGGCGCGCGTGCCCGCCGGAACCCGTTCGCCAGACCAAACCACGACGCGGTCGAGCTCGCAGCCGTCGCCGACCTCGGCACCGGGGCTCGCAACGAGGCCGGGTTCGAGGCGCGCGCCGCGCGCGAGCGCCGCAGCATCGGCGTCGAAGTAGCGCGCGCGCGGCGGCGTGAAGTTTGCGGCGAGGTACTCCGCGGGCGTGCCGACCGGCTCCCACGCGCAGTCGCTCGGGCCGAGCACTACGCCGCCCACCGAATCGGGGTCCACCGCCGCCCGCGTCCCCCACCAATCTTCGAGGTGGTTGAAGACGTCGCGCTCGGGCATGCCCTCGAAAGCGCGCGCGGAGAGCACGTTGACCCAGGTGTAGAGGCCGCGTTGCGTCTCGCCGCCGTGATCGACGCGTCGACCGATCCGGCGCATGCGGCCCGCCGCATCGAGCCCGATCGAGCCGAAGCTCGCGATGCGCGGATCATCGGCGAGCAGCGCGGTGATCGCGCGCCCTGAGGCTGCATGCGCCCGCACCAAGGCGGGTAGATCGAGGTCCACGAGCATGTCGCCGCCGATCACCACGCAGGTCTCACTCTCGCGAAGGAAGGAAGCTACGCGGCGGATCGCCCCGCCGGTGTGAAGCAAGTCACCCTCGTGCGAAAAGCGAATCCCCAGTTTGGGGGGTTGCCAGCTTTCGGCCGCCTCGATCAGACGCTCGGGATGGTGATGCACGTTGATCACGACCTCGGTGACGCCCGCGGCCGCCAGGAGTTCGAGGCCGTACGCGATGATCGGCACGCCCCGCACGGGAACCGCCGGCTTCGGCAGCCACTCGGTGAGTGGCCGTAGCCGCGTGCCGAGGCCCGCCGCGACGATCATTCCGCGCACGCCACCTCCCGCCAGCGCGCCAGCAGCTCCGCGACCCGCGCGATGCGCGGATCCAGCACCGCAGCGCGAGCAGCCGCGCGCCCGAGCATGCGCGCGGTGCGCGGCGCGAACGCGAGGAAGCGCGCGTCGCCGCGTTCCTGCGCGGCGTAGAGGAAGCGCGCGTGGTCTTTGCCTTTGCGCGTGAGCGTGAGCAGGTCGAAGCGCGCAGCGAAGCTCGCGGCGTCCGGCGTATCCGGCAGCGCGGGGCGCACGCGCGCGAGTTCCGCCGCGACGAACGACTCGGGCAACTCGAGGTACGAATCGCGCAACAAGCAGACGAGGTCGTACTCGGGCGGCGCGAGGAACGCGCCCTGCAAATCGATCAAGCCGAGCGCGTCGTTCGCGCGCAGCAGCAGGTTCTGGCTTTGGAAATCGCGGTGCGCGAGCCGCAGTGGCGCGCGCGCGCACTCGCTGCCGATCCACGCGAACGCCTCGCGCAGCGCAGTGTCCTCGCTCGCGCGCGGCGCGCGGCCGAGCGCATCCGCGAGGCTGTAGCGCGCGAACAGATCCGCCTTGTAAGCGAAGTAGGGCGCGTCGAGCTTACGCTCGAAGGCCACTATGCCCGTGCCGTCGTCCGTGACGCGCTGAATGCGCGGCACGAGATCGAGCGCGCGCGCGACGAGCGCGTGCAGCGCGCGCGCGTCGGCGTGCTGCGAGCGCACGTACAGCGACTCGTCGCCGAAATCCTCGAGCAGCTCGAGGCCCGGCTCGCGGCCATGACACTTCGGCACCGGCAACTCTGCGCGCTCGAACAGCGCACGAATCGGCTCGAGCGCGGGTTCTGGCGGAAGCCCAGGCGGGCGCCCGGCGGGATCCTCCGAAGTCTCGACGCGCGCAATCGCCGTGCGCCCGCTCACCGCGCGCACGCGATAAAAACGCCGCAGCCCAAGCGCGGCGGAGAGCGGCGCGACCTCGACGATCGCTTCGCGCAGCCAGACGCGCGCACGTTCGGCGATGCGCTTCGCCTCCGTCTCGACCTCGGCAGCGCTCACACCGCGTCCGGAAAGAAGAGCCGCGTTGCAACGACAGCGCCGGCGTAGCCCGCGAGATCGCCGATCAGGCAGGCAGGCAGGATGTAGCGGGAGTTCTTCACGCCGATCACGCCGAGGTAGACCGCGAGCACGTAGAAGGTCGTCTCGGTGGAGCCCTGGGTCGCGGAGGCGAGCAGGCCGGCGTAGCTGTCGGGGCCGACGGTGGTGAGGATGTCGGTCATTACGGCGAGCGCGCCGGAGCCTGAGAGGGGCTTCATCAACATGAGCGGCAGCACCGTGCCGGGTACGCCGAGCTTTGACGTCAGCGGATCTAGGAGCGCGATCAAGAAGTCGAGCGCGCCCGACGCGCGGAACATCGCGATCGCCGCAAGGATCATCACCATGTACGGCGCGATGCGCGTCGCGACGCCGAGCGCTTCTTTGCCGCCCTCGATCGCCGCTTCGTAGACGCGCGTGCCGGAACGCACGCCGACCGCGACGAAGGCGAACAGCAAGAGCGGCAGCGGCCACTTCGCCATCGCGTCTCGCGCGAGTGAGGCGCCGTCGCCGGCCATGGTTTGCGCACCGAGGCCGAACACCAGGGCCAAGAACGCGCCGACGAGCACAAGGCCGCGGCCCCAACCGAGCGGCACCGACGCGGCCCTGTCCGGCAGCTTCGCGTCGGGCAGATCGCTGGGCGGCGGCGGCCGATCCGCGGCGCCGCCTGCGAGCGGTCGCGCCGCGAAGCGCCGGCTGCGCTGTAGGAGCAGGCTCACGCACACCGCAGCCACGGTGGAGCAGGTCGTTGCGACGAGGGTCGGGCCCCAGATCGCCGCGGGATTCGCCGAGCCCGCCGCGGCGCGAATCGCGATCACGCCGGAGGGCAGCATCAGCGTCACCGAGGTCGCGTTGATCGCGAGGAACAGCGCCATCGAGTTCGTGGCGACGCCCGGGTTCGGGTTCAGCTTGTCGAGTTCGACCATCGCCTTCAGCCCGAACGGCGTCGCGGCGTTGCCGAGCCCGAGCACGTTCGAGGCGAGGTTCATCACCATCGCACTCATGGCCGGGTGATCCGCAGGCACGTCGGGGAAGAGCCAGCGCAGCAGCGGGTGGACGCCGCGCACGACCCAGCGCAAGAGGCCTGCCTCGCTCGCGATCCGCACCACACCGAGGAACAGAATCATCGGGCCGATCAAGCCGAACAGCACCTCGATCGCGCTCTTCGCGCCGATGATCGAGGCGGTGCCGACCTCGCCGAGCTTGCCGGTCCACGCCGCGGTCGCGACCGACCCGAGCACGAGCGCAGCCCAGATCCAATTCAACATGCGCTGCGACGACTCGAGAACTCAACCTGCACGCGACGACCCCCGGCTCGCGTTGCATCGGCGCGCGTGCGCTTATCCGTGAGCGCTGCGCGGGAGCAACCTCACGGATAAGCTGGGTCGAGTCAACCGGCGCCCCCCGCCGCGAACTCGTTCGATTGAGAGGCAGCGTGCAGCGTTCGCGAGTAGGGCGGAACTTGTGGCTCGCAGTGTGTGTCGCGTTCGCCGCGAGCCTCTGCGCCACGGCGTTCGCGGAGGACGCGGACGTCGCCGCGTGGCGCGCGCGCATTCGCGCTGCGGCGAACGCGCGCGGCTTCCAAGGCGCCGCGGTCTCGATGCTCGTGATCGATCGCCAGAGCGGCGAGGAGTTGTTCGCGAAGACGCCGGAGCGCGCGCTCGCGCCGGCCTCGACGCAGAAACTGCTGATTGCGCTCGCGGCGCTCGACGCGTTCGGCGCCGCGTATCAGTTCGAGACGCAGGTGCTCGCGCCGGCTCTGCCGGACGCGAATGGCGTGGTCGCGTCGCTCGCCGTGCGCGGCGGCGATCCCGCACTCACGGGCGAACAGTGGTGGCGGCTCGCCGCGGACTTGCGCGCGCTCGGAGTCACGGAAATCGCCGGCGATGTTGCGCTCGACGACTCGCTGTTCGAGGCGCTGCGCTGGCATCCGAGTTGGCAGCCCGTCTCGGCGCGCGCTTATCACGCGCCGATCGGAGCTCTCTCCGCGAACTACGGAGCCTTTCGCGTGATCGTGAGCCCCGGCGCGAGAGTCGGCGCGCCCGCGCGCGTGCAGATCGATCCGCCGCTCGCGTATTTCCCGCTCGCGAATACGGTGCGCACTGCGAAGCCTGGCGCGGGCGGTTCACTCGAGGTGGAGCGCGCACTCGACGCGGGCGGCGGCGAGCGAGTGAGCGTGCGCGGCGCTGTGCCACTCGACAGCGATCGCGTCGAGATCTGGCGCTCGGTGATCGACCCGGTCGCGTACGCGGCCGCGGTGTTCCGCTCGCAGCTCGAAGCCGCCGGGATCCGCGTGGGCGGCCGCGTCGCGGCGGGCAGCGCGCCGGCAGAGAGCATCGTGCTCTACACGTTCGAAGGCCTACCGCTGCGCAGCGTCGCGGACCTGCTGCTCAAGTACAGCAATAACTTCATCGCCGAGTCGTTGCTGAAGCAGCTCGGCCATCTCGATACGGGCGCGCCGGGGAGCTGGCAAAACGGCGCGGTCGCGCTGCGCGCGAGGCTCGCGGCGCTCGGGCTGCCGCTCGACGGCGTCACGCTGGTCGACGGCTCGGGCCTCTCGCGCGACAACCGCGTCAGCGCGCGGCTGCTGGTGGAGGCGCTGCGCCGCGCCGACGAATCGTTCGCGATCGGGCCGGACTTACTCGCGAGCCTGCCGATCGCGGCCGAGGACGGCACGCTGCGCAAGCGCGCGGAAGGCGCACGCGGAATGGTGCGCGCGAAAACCGGCTCGCTCGACGGCGTAACGGCGCTCGCCGGCTACGCGCGCACAGAGAGCGGACGCGAACTCTTGTTCGCCTTGATCTCGAACGGGCACAAGCGCGGTGACGTCGAGGCGATCGCGGCGGCGGACGATTTCGCCGCGGCGCTGGTGCTCGACGCTGCGGCTACGTCGCACCCGTGATCGAGATGCCGAGGCGCTGAACCGCGTCGAGGTTGTTGGCGACGGCCCAGCTGGTGGTGCCGATCAATACGCCCAGTGCGGCGAGCTTCGCGGGGCGGCCGACGCGCGAGGTGCGCACCAGAAACGCGAGCACGAACGCGGTCACGAGCGTGTCGATCAGCAGCCCACCGCCGAGACCGAAGCGCGTGAACAACCACGCCGCGAGCGGATTCGCCTCGGTCACCTCCCATCCAACGACCGAACCGCGCAGACACAGGTACGTGGTCCAGTGATCCGCGAGGGCGAACAGCAGGGCGAGGGACGCGAGCAAATCCACCATGCCGCGAATATTGAGCAAAGGGCGTGCCGCTGAGCGGCGATCTGCCCGAGAAGACATGCGCGGCGCGGAATTAGCGAATCGCCTGCTTGCCCAGGCGCGAACCCGAAACCGGCAACTCGGGGTAGCCGAGTTCCATCCGCGAGAAATGCGACGACCGCAGGTAGAGCGCCGCGCGGCTAGCGATCGCGTCGCATGCGGCCGCGGCCGAGAAGCAGCCAGTCGATCGAGATCGCTTCCTTCACGGCGAGCTGGATCAGAAAATCCGCGTGCGGCGTGGTTCCGCTTTCGTAGCGGTTCACGTTTTGCTGAAAGACACCGAGCTCGCGCGCGAATTGTCGCTGCGAACGCAGGCCTCGAATCTGCACGAGGCGCTCCGACAAGCGCTTCTTGTACCGCACCATCCCCGCCGCGGACATCTCGCCTCCGGTGATCTCGCCGTGTTGATCTGGCTGTGAACGAGTTCGATGCGCGCCGTCGAAGCGCCACGCCAATCAACGCCGAAGCGATCGCGGGATCGCGGAGGGGCGAGGAGAGGGGGGAATCTCGCCGGGCCGAAGTTCTTTCGCTGTTTCCTGAATCGGCATAATAAGCTGCCGGTAAGGCGCGCATTCTACGCGAGCACTTCGGGCCGAGCAATGTAAAAGTCCACACGCGCGCCGCAGAAAAATATTTTTCGCGCGCGCGAAGAATGCCCCGGCGGGAAAGCGATGAGAGTCACCGGCGGAGAATTGGCGGGACGAACGCTGCGCGTGCCGCGCGGCGAGGTGCGCCCGACCGCAGATCGCGTGCGCGAAGCGCTGTTCTCGATGCTCGCGCATCGCGGCGCGCTCGCTGCCGCGCGCGTGCTCGATTTGTTCGCGGGCAGCGGCGCGCTCGGGATCGAGGCGCTGTCGCGCGGCGCGGCGAGCGCGCTGTTCGTAGAGAAATCGCGCATCGTCGCGAAGACGCTCGGCGAGAATCTCAGCGCGCTCGAATTGCTCGGGCGCGCGCGCGTCCTGCAGCGCGATGCGGCAGTCGCGCTGCGCGAACTGGCGCACGGTCGCGAGCGGTTCGATCTGTGCTTCATCGATCCGCCCTACGCCTCGGCGCTCGCGGCCCCGGCGCTTGCGAGCCTCGCGGCGAGCGGGCTGCTTTCTTCGCGCGCGGTGCTGGTGGCGGAATCGGATCGCCGGCATGCTCCCGGCCCGATCGCTGGCCTCGAGTTCGCGTTCGAACGGCGCTTCGGCGACACCCAAATCTTCGGCTATCGCGTCTCCGGCCAAACCTCGCACTCCGATGGAGAAACCCGCGCATGAGCTTCGAGCCTGGCCTCGCGCTGTTCCCCGCGAGCTTCGATCCGCTGACGAACGGCCATCTCGACCTGGTGCAGCGCGCGAGCCGCGTGTTTCCGCGCTTGATCGTGGCGATCGCGCACAACGTCAACAAGCAGGGCGCATTCACGGTCGAGGAACGGCTCGAGATGCTGAACACCGTGGTCGGCGGGATGCCCGGTGTGAGCGTCGCGGAGTTCACAGGCTTGGTCGTCGACTATGCCGAGAGGATCGGCGCGCGCACGATCGTGCGCGGCCTGCGCGCGAACGCGGATTTCGAGTACGAGTTCGAGATGGCGCTGATGAACCGCCACATGCGCCCGAAGATCGAGACGCTGTTCCTGATGACGAGCCAGGAGTACTTCTACGTGAGTTCGTCGCGGCTAAAGGAACTCGTCAGCTTTGGAACCGACGTGAGCGAGTGGGTGCCGCCGATTGTCGAGGGCTATCTGCGCAAGAAGTTCGGGGCGCAAGCGCCGCAGTGAGCGCGGGCTCTTCGCGCCACGCGCGAGATCCGAGCTTCGGCCTCGCGCGGGGCTGGCAGGCCGTTCGGTTGCCGGAGGCGAGCAGCTTCCCTAGCCCGAGCATCGCGGGCGGCTACCCTGGCCGGCCTAGGCAATCGACTTCTTAGGTCTGTGCGAGGCGAACCAGCCAATGGCGAGACGGCGCATCCTCCTCGTAGTGAGTGGCGGCATCGCGGCCTACAAGGCGCCCGAGTTGGTGCGTGCCCTCGCGAAGGCAGGCCACACGGTGCGCTGCGTGCTGACGCAAGCCGGGGCGCAGTTCGTGGCGCCGCTCGCACTGCAAGCGGTTTCGGGCGAGCCGGTTCGCACGGCGCTCTTCGACATGAGCGAGGAAGGCCAGATCGGGCACATCGAACTTGCGGACTGGGCAGAACTCGTGCTCGTCGCACCCGCCACTGCCGATTTGCTCGCGAAGATGGCGCACGGGCTCGCGGACGATCTCGCATCCACCGTGCTCCTCGCGACGCGCGCGCAGGTGCTCGTCGCGCCCGCCATGAACGTGAACATGTGGAGTCACGCCGCGACGCAGGCAAACCTCGCGACGCTGCGTGCGCGCGCGGTTGAGTTCGTCGGCCCCGAGTCCGGCGAACTCGCGTGTGGCTGGGAAGGCGTCGGCCGCATGAGCGAGCCCGCCGCGATCGCCGCGCAGGCGGAACTCTTGCTCGCACCGAAGAGCCTCGCGGGCGTGCGGGTCGTCGTGACTGCCGGCGGCACGCGCGAGCCGCTCGACCCGGTGCGCGCGCTCACGAACCGCTCCTCTGGGAAGATGGGCTTCGCGCTCGCGGCCGAAGCGGCACTGCGCGGCGCGGAAGCCGTGCTGATCGCGGGCCCGAGTTCGCTGCCGACGCCGGCTGCCGTTATGCGCGTGAACGTCGAGTCCGCGCTCGAGATGCGCGAGGCCGTGCTGCGCGAGCAGGCGAACGCGGCGATCGTGGTGATGGCGGCGGCAGTCGCTGACTTCCGTCCCGCGCGTCCGAGCGAGCGAAAGATCAAGAAAGAAGAACTCGGCGAGGGCGCGGGGCTGACGCTCGAACTCGTCGCGAACCCGGACATTCTCGCCGAGATCAGCCGCGAGCGCGGCGCGCGCATCGTCGTCGGATTTGCGGCCGAGAGCCACGACGTGCTCGCCGCTGCTCGCCGCAAGCTCGCCCGCAAGGGCTGCGACCTGCTCGTCGCGAACGACATCTCGCGCAGCGACGCTGGCTTCGATGCCGACACCAACGCCGTGATGCTGCTCACGCCCGACGGGCAGGTAGAGGAGTTGCCGCTGTTGCCCAAGAGCGAAGTGGCTGCGCGCGTCTTCGATCGCATCGAGAAGCTGCGCGAAGGGCGGCGGCCGTGAGGCGCGCGCTCGCGCTCTGGCTCGTGTTCGGCGCGTGGCTCGCGCTGAGCGCGGCGGCAGACGAACCGGCCGCAGCGCCCGCAGCGTCGGCGAACGAAGCGGTGGTTGCTCCCGAACCTGTGCGCCGCGAGGGCCCGGTGCTGATCGCGCGCATCGACGGCACGATCAATCCCGCCTCCGCCGACTACCTCGTGAACGCGATTCAAGAGGCCGAGAGCGTGCAGGCGGCGCTGTTGTTGGTCGAACTCGACACGCCGGGCGGCATGATCGTCGCGATGGAAGACATCGTGCAGGCGATGCTGCGCGCGCGCGTCCCGATCGCGGTGTATGTGACTCCGAGCGGCGGCATGGCCGCATCGGCGGGCACCTACATCACACTGGCGGCGCACATCGCGGCAATGGCGCCAGGCTCGTCGATCGGCGCCGCGCATCCGGTCAACGCATTCGGTGACAACCAGCGCCTGCCGCAGGATCCGAGCAGCCCCGCGCCGCCGCCGCCGAGTGACATCGACATCGAGAAAGCCGAGAACATCAGCGCGGCGCTGATGGAGTCGATTGCGAAGCAGCGGGGCCGCAACGTCGAGTGGGCGGTAAAGGCGGTTCGTGAATCCGTCGCCGTCAGCGCGGAGGAAGCTGCGAAGCTCGACGTGATCGACGTGGTGGCCGACAGCCGCGCCGAGTTGCTGGCCGCGCTCGATGGCCGCGTCGTAGACCTAACATCCGGCCGCGTGCGCCTCGTCACCAAGGGCGCCGAGCTGCGCGAGCTCGAAATGGGCATGCTCGCTCGCTTCCTGCACGCAATCTGGGATCCCTCCATCGCGTTCATGTTCCTCGCGGCAGGTGCGGTGCTGCTCTACATCGAGTTCAGCACGCCAGGCGTGAGCGTTCCTGGGGTGCTCGGCGCAGCGTGCCTGGTGGTGTTCGCCGTATCGCTGCAAGTTCTCCCGTTCCAATGGCTCGGCCTGATTCTGTTCGCCGGCGGGCTCGCACTGTTCGGCGCCGAGTTGATCCTCGGAACCTACGGCGTGCTGTTCGCGGCCGGCATCGTGTCCATGTTGTTCGGGGGCTCGCTGATCTTCGATCGCCCCGACGCCTCCGACCTGAGCGTGCCGTTCTGGACCACGGTCGCGCCGGTCGTCGGCACGTTCGCCTTGTTCGGCGGCTTGGTGGCGTTCGCGGTCGGCCGCGTGCTGCGCAAGCCCAGCATGCTTGGCGAGGGCGAGTTGTTGGGGATGCGCGGTGTCGCCTCTACCGCGCTCGCACCGAGCGGCACCGTGGCGCTGCGCGGTGAGCTGTGGAGCGCGGATGCGGACGACCGCATCGCGCAGGGCGAAGCGGTGGAAGTCATCGCGATCGACGGGATGCGGCTTCGCGTGCGGCGGGCAATTAGGCGGGCTTGACGGGCTCGCTCGGAGGAATAATGGGTTTCTCACCGATTCTGATCGTGCTGGTGATCGGCATTGCGCTCTTGATCATGGGCGCGAAGGTGCTGCCGGAATACGAGCGTGGCGTGGTGCTGCGCCTCGGCCGGCTCGCCGGCGTGAAGGGCCCCGGCTTCGTCTGGATCATTCCGTTCGTCGATTCGCTCACGCGCATCAGCCTGCGCGAAGTCGTGATGGACGTGCCGCCTCAGGATGTGATCACCCGCGACAACGTCTCGCTCAAGGTGAACGCGGTGATCTACTTCCGGGTGATGCAACCCGAGAAAGCATTACTGCAAGTCGAGAACTACCTGTACGGCACCTCGCAACTCTCGCAGACGACGCTGCGCAGCGTGCTCGGGCAATCCGATCTCGATGACTTGCTCGCGAAGCGGGACTCGATCAACCACCGGCTCCAGGAAATCATCGACCAGCAGACCGAGCCGTGGGGCGTGAAAGTGCGCAACGTCGAAGTCAAACAGATCGACTTGCCGCCGGACATGCAGCGCGCGATGGCGCGGCAGGCGGAAGCCGAACGCGAGAAGCGCGCGAAGATCATTCGCGCCGAGGGCGAGGCGCAGGCGGCGCAGCGGCTGGTCGAGGCGTCGCAAATACTCTCGTCGGAGCCGGCGGCGATGCAGCTGCGCTATCTGCAATCGCTCGGCGAGATGGCCGCGTCGCAGAACGCCACCTCGATCATCTTTCCGTTGCCGATCGACTTGTTGCGGCCGTTTTACGAGAACTCGAAGAAGGCCGCCGCAGGCGCGGTTTAAGTGGCGGAGAGCGCGGCGCCGCGCGCTGCCGGCGGCTCGCGCTGGCGCCGTTCGCTCGCACTTTTCGCGCTCGCCGCGTACGCCGCGTGGTGGGGCGCCACGGGTTACTACGAGCTCGAACCCGGCGAAGAGGCGGTGGTGCTGCGGCTCGGCGCGCACCCGCGCGATGAACGCGCGCCGGGCGTGCACTTCCTCCATTTCCCGGCGCCGATCGAGCGCCTCGACGTCGTAAAGACGGGCGTGCGCAAGCGCATCGAGTTTGGCGACGTCGATGCCACGGACGCCGGCAAGCTCGAGGAGAGCACGATGCAAACCGGGGATAACAACCTGGTGCTGGTCGAGTTCGTCGTGCAATACCGCGTCGGCCGCCCGTTCGAGGCGCTCTACCGCATGCGCGACGACGAAGATTTGCTGTGGGACGTCGCGCAGGCCGCGCTGCGCGAAGTGGTGGGCCGCGAGTCGATCGACGCGGTGTTGTTCGGCCGCAAAGACGGCATCGCCCAGGATGCCGGCGAGTTGATGCAGGCGATGCTCGATGCGTACGAGTCGGGCCTCGCGATCGAGAGCGTGCAGATCCAGAACGCGCAGCCGCCCGCTCCGCTGCGCGCCGCGTTCAACGACGCCCAAGCCGCGCGCCAAGACCGCACGCGGCGAGTGAACGACGCGCAAGGCGCCGCGAACGAAGTCGTGCCGAGAGCGCGCGGCGCCGCAGCGGAGCTGGACGCGGGCGCACGCGCGTACCGAGATTCGCGCGTCGCGGAAGCCAGCGGCGAGGCCGCGTACTTCCGTGCGCTCGTGCCGGAGTACAAGAGCGCGCCGGAGGTGACGCGCAAGCGCCTGTACCTCGAGACGCTGGAGGCGGTGCTGCCCGCTGCGGAGAAGGTGATCGCGCCGCCGGGCGTGGTGCTGCCGTACTTGCCGCTCGAGCGCGCGCGGGCAGGCAAACCATAATGAGTCGGTTCCTGGTCGCGCTGCTGTCGCTCGCATTCGTCGCCGCCGCGGCCGCGAGCCTTGCGGGCCTCGGGCCCGTGGTCGTCAACCGCGAGGGCGAATATCGCGTCGCATATTTCCTCTCGACCCCAACGGTCCTGTTACGCCCAGGGCTCGCATTGGCGCCGCCTGCTCTCCCGGGCCTCGGCCGCATCGAGCGCGGCGACTTGCGCTGGCAACACCTCGCGGCGCCCGCGCGCGCGGTCGCGACGAAGGACCAAGAGAGCATCGTGCTCGACAGCTTCGTGATCTGGCGTGTCTCTGATCCGGTGGTGCTCGCGAATGCCTTCTCCGGGCGCGTTTCCGAAGCAGAGCGGCAGATCAACCAACAAGTGCTCGGGGAACTGCGCGCGGTCGTGGGACAGCACACGCTCGCGGAAGTGTTGCGCGACGATCGCGCGGGTGTCTTGCGCGAGATCAGTGAGCGCAGCGCGCGCGCAGTCGCGAAGTTCGGGATCGAACTGCGCGATGTGCGCATCAATCGCAGCGAGTTGCCTCCCGACACCGAGCAGAACGTGTACGCGCGCATGCGCTCCGAGCGCGAGCGCTTAGGGCGCAAGTACCGCGCCGAGGGCGACGAGGCGGCGCAGCGGATTCGTGCGGAGGCCGACGCCGAGGCCACCGTGTTGCTCGCGCGTGCGCGCGGCGCGGCCGAGACGCTGCGCGGCGAGGGCGACGCGCAAGCCGCGCGCCTGGTCGCCGAAGCCGCCGCGCTCGACACGGAGTTCTATATGTACCTGCGAACGCTTCAGGCGTACCGCCGCACTCTCGGCGAGCGCACCACGATCGTGCTGCCGCCGGATCACGCGTTTTTGCGCGCGCTGCAGAGCGGAGGCGAGAAGCGTTAGGTCGCGACGCGCCGCAGCGCGATCGCGCCGAGCGCTGCGAAGGCGGCGAGCGTGAACCAGGGGAACGCGGCGGCGACTTCGACGGAGCGCGCTGCGAAGCTGCTGCCGTAGTCGCGCGCGAGAAAAAACGCGAGCAGCAGGGCGGCGCCTTGAAGCGCTGCGCGCGCGAGGCTGCGGCGCTCCTCGCTGCGCAGCGCGAGCGGAATCGCGAGGGCTGCGAACAGCACGACCGCGAGCGGGCTGCTCAGCCGGTTGTGCAGCGCGACCCGCGCCGCGCCGGCTTCGGCGCCTAGAACCGCGCGCTCCGCCGCCACGCGCTGCAGCGCGGCGAGCGGCAGGCCCGCGAGTTCGCCGCGCGAGAGCCGTGGGCTGCGATCGCTCGCGAGCTCGAGCACGATGCGCGCGGAGCGCTGCTCGCGGGGAGGCTCGGCCGGCGCCTGCGGGTCGAACTCGCTCACGCGCGCATCCGCGAACTCCCAGCGCTGCGGTGCAATGCGCTGGGCGCGCGCCGCGCGAATGGTTCGCACGAGGCGGCCCTCGACGTCGCGCTCGTAGACCTGGATGTCGCTCACGGCGCCGGTTGTCGCATCGACCTCCCGCACCGAGTAGACGACGCGGCCCGCGTGGTACCAGATGCCGCCTGCGCGCACGCGCAGATCGCCGCCCGCCGGGTTCTTGCGCACCGCGAGCGCCGCCGCCGCAGGCACACCGAGCTGCTCCGCTGCGGCGAAGTGGAGCAGGGCGACTCCACTCGCGAGCACGAGCACCGGAGCCAGCGCGACCAGTGGCGAGATGCCGCTGGCTTTCAGCGCGAGCACTTCGCGCCCCATCGAGGCGCTACCCGCGCACCAAAACGCCGCGACGAACGTGGCGACAGGGATGAGGTGCTCCAAGTACGCGCCCAGAGCGCGCTCGATCAGTATCTCGAGCGCTGCACCCGCCGTTGGCGCCTGCTCGAACAAGCTGGCGAGGTGGAGCATGGCGTCGACGGCGATCACCAGGAGCGCCAGAATCGCGAGCGCTGCCGCGAACGCCCTCGAGAAGCGCGCGGCATAATGACGCCAGACGGTGACCACGGCGTGGGAGACTAGCCCGTTGAGAGTGGTGCGAGGCAGCACGGAACTCACGGCGCCGTTCCCGCGCTGCGTGCTCACGGCTGGCAACTTCGACGGCGTCCACGTCGGCCATCAGCGCATCATGGAAACCGTGACGTCGCGCGCGCGCGCGCTCGGCGGCACGTCGCTCGTCTACACGTTCGATCCGCACCCGCGGCGCGTGCTGACGCCGGAGCGCGCGCCGAAGCTGCTGACGACGCTCGAGCAGAAGCTCGAGTTGCTCGCCGAACTGGGCGTCGACGCGGTGGTGGTGGAGCCGTTCGACCGCGCGTTCGCCCAGGTGCCGGCCGCGAACTTCGTCCGCGACGTACTTCATGCGCGCATGCGGCCGGTCGAAGTCTACGTCGGCTACGACTTCCATTATGGCCGCGACCGCGAGGGTTCGATGCGCACGCTCACCGAACTCGGACCGCATCTCGGCTTCGCGGTCACGATCGTTCCCGAAGTAAAGCTTGGCGAGCGCGACGTGAACTCGACGCGGGTGCGCGAGTTGCTCGAAGAGGGCGATGTGCGGGCAGCGGCCGAGCTGCTCGGGCGCTCGTACCGCGTGCGCGGCGCCGTCGCGCGCGGCGATCAGCGCGGCCGCACGCTCGGCTTCCCCACGCTCAACCTCGCGGCGGAGAACGAGGTGCTGCCGAGCGTCGGCGTGTATGCCTGTCGCGTGCGCTTTCTCGACGCCGGCGAGCCTGGCCCCGGAGCGTGGTTCGGGGCGGTGGCGAATGTCGGGCGCCGCCCGACCGTGAAGCCAGACGATCCGGTGGCGGTCGAAGCGCATTTGTTCGAGTTCTCGGCCGAGGCCTACGGGCGACGCGTCGAGGTGGCGTTCGAAGCGCGGCTGCGCGGCGAGCAGCGCTTCCCGAGCCTCGACGCGCTGCGCGCGCAGATCGCGCGCGATTCGGATGCCGCGCGCGCCAGGCTCGCGGGCGGATGAGCCAGCCCACAGCCCGGCGCTTCCTCGATCCGCGCGTCGCCTTCGGCGTCGCCGTGACTGCGTTCGCGGTGTGGTGGGCGCTGCGCGACGTCTCGCTCGCGTCGCTCGGGCATACGCTCGCCGGTGCGAACCTCGCGGTCGTCGTGATTCCGTCGTTCGCTTGTTACTTGGCGTCGCTCTTTATCCGCGCGCTGCGCTGGCAACATCTCGCCGCTGGCGTTGGCACGCTGCCGCTGCGTGCGGCGTATCGGGCGACCGCGATTCGCTTCATGGCCAACAACCTGTTTCCGCTGCGGCTCGGCGAGTTCGTGGGCGCCTGGGTGGTGTCGCGCGAGGTCGGCGGCTCGGCGGGCGCGTGGTTCGGCACGATCGTGCTGGAACGCGCCTTCGACAGCGCCGTGATCATGTCACTCGCGCTGTTCCTGGTCGCAGACCACATCGATCTCGGCGCGCTGCGCTTTGCGGCGTTCGTCCCAATTGCGGGAATCGTGATGCTGCGGCTGTGGCCCGGGCCCTTGTTACGGCTCGGGCACGCCGTCGCGCGGGCGATCTTGCCGGCTGGCATGGCTGCGCGGGCGACCGGCCTGATCGATCAGGTTGCGTTGGGCCTCGGTGGAATTCGCGACGCGCGGGGCCTCGCGCTGGTGATCTTCCACACCATCTTGTTGTGGGTCGTGGTCGCGACGCTGCCATTCTTCCTCGCCCAGCGCGCGCTCGGGGTCGATCTCGGTTCGCTGCAAGCGGATCTGCTAGGCGCTTTGAAGGTGATGGTCGGTGTGGGGGTCGCTGTCGCTCTGCCCCAGGCGCCGGGTTTCGTGGGCGTCTATCACTTCGCCTGCAAGCAGGTGCTGAGTTCGCTCGGCGTGCCGGACACGCTCGCGCTCGCAGTCGGAACGCTCTCGCACGCGCTCTTTTGGCTCTCGATCACCGGCTTCGGTCTGCTCGCTCTGCGCCAAAGCAAGACCTCGCTCGCCGATGCGCTGCGCGGGGAAGCCTCCGACAACCCGCCGCTCTGAGTAAAGCCAGGCGCGCCGCACGCCGATAACCGGGCGGGCTGGAAGACGTTTTCGCGCGGGGGGCGTGCCGAGGGGCTGCGTTCCCCACGCGGCTCGTGAGCAGTGCGGAGAAGTGTCTTGAACGAGCGGATTGGCGAGCTGCTGGTCAAGGAGAATCTGCTCACCACGGAGCAGCTTCGAAAGGCCCGCGACGAAGCGAAGAGCAAGGGGCAACGCCTCGGCGCGCAGATCACCAAGCTCGGCTTCCTGCAGGAGAACCAGCTCTCCGAGTTCGTCGCCAAGCAGTACGGCGTTCCGGACATCAACCTCGACGAGTTCGACATCGATCCCGCGGTGATTCAGCTGATCCCGGAAGAGGTGGCGCAGAAGCACACCGTAATTCCTGTGAACCGCGCGGGCTCGACGCTGATCCTCGCGACCGCCGATCCCTCGAACATCTTCGCCGTCGACGACATCAAGTTCCTGACCGGGTACAACGTCGAAGTCGTGGTCGCGGCCGAGGAGCAGATCAAGCGCGCGATCGATCGTTATTACGACAAGGCCGGCGGCCTCGACGACATCATGGGCGATTTCGACGACTCCGACATGGAAGTCGTCACGGAAGGCGACGACATCGACATTGGCGCGCTCGCCAAAGAGTCCGAGGACGCGCCCGTCGTCAAGCTGGTGAACCTGATTCTCACCGACGCCGTGAAGCGCACGGCCTCGGACATTCACATCGAGCCGTACGAGAAAATTTTCCGCGTCCGCTACCGCATCGACGGCGTGCTGTACGAGGTGATGAAGCCGCCGCACAAGCTCAAGAACGCGATCACCTCGCGCATCAAGATCATGGCGGAGCTCGACATCGCCGAGCGTCGCCTCCCGCAGGACGGCCGCATCAAGCTGAAGCTCGGGCGCGGCAAGGAAATGGACTACCGCGTTTCGGTGCTGCCGACGCTGTTCGGCGAGAAGACCGTCATGCGTCTGCTCGACAAATCGAACTTGCAGCTCGACATGACCAAACTCGGCTTCGAGCAAACGCAGCTCGACACCTTTCTGCACGCGATTCACCAGCCCTTCGGCATGGTGCTCGTGACGGGCCCGACCGGTTCCGGCAAGACAACGACGCTGTATTCCGCGCTCTCCGAGCTCAACAAGATCAGCGAGAACATCTCCACGGCGGAGGACCCGGTCGAGTTCAACCTGATGGGCATCAATCAGGTGCAGATGAACGACAACATCGGCCTGAACTTCGCGGCCGCGTTGCGTTCGTTTCTGCGCCAAGACCCCGACATCATCATGGTCGGCGAGATCCGCGATTTCGAGACCGCGGAAATCGCCGTGAAGGCCGCGCTCACCGGCCACATGGTGCTCTCGACGCTGCATACGAACGACGCGCCTTCGACGATCAACCGGCTCCTCAACATGGGCATCGAGCCGTTCCTCGTGGCCTCCTCGGTGAACGCGATCGTCGCCCAGCGCCTCGCGCGCAAGGTCTGCCAGGAATGCAAGGAGCAGGACGCCGAGGTTCTGAAGGAAGCGATGGTGGCGGCGGGCCTATCGGAAGAAGACGCCAGAGCCACGAAGCCCATGAAAGGGCGGGGCTGCAATAACTGCTCGAATACCGGCTATCGCGGCCGCGTGGCGCTCTACGAAGTGATGCGCATCGGCGAGGAGCTGAAGGAGTTCGTGCTGAACGGCGCTTCGGCGACCGAAGTGAAGCGCGAGGCGATCCGGCTCGGCATGGCCACGCTCCGCCGCAGCGCCCTCAGCAAATTCAAAGAGGGCGTGACGACGCTCTCCGAAGTCCACCGCGTCTCCGCGGCGGATTTCTAATCAGGAGCCGGAACAGCAATGGCGAACCTGCACCAGTTGTTGAAGGCGATGATCGAGAAGGGCGGCAGCGACCTTCACATCACCACGTCGAGCCCGCCGCAGCTGCGCATCGACGGCAAGCTGCAGCCGATGAAGTTGCCCCCGCTCTCGCCGCCCGAGACGAAGCAGCTCTGCTACTCGGTGCTCACGGACGCGCAGAAGCACAAGTTCGAGGAGAACAACGAACTCGACTTGTCGTTCGGTGTGCGCGGCCTCTCGCGCTTCCGCGCGAACGTCTTCATGCAGCGCGGCGCGGTCGCCGGCGCCTTCCGTTCGATCCCGTACAAGATCAAGACCTTCGACGAGCTCGGCCTGCCGAAGATCGTCACGGAACTCACGAAGAAGCCGCGCGGCTTGATTCTCGTGACGGGCCCGACGGGCTCCGGCAAGTCGACCACACTCGCGACGATCATCGACAAGATCAACACGGAGCGTCAGGAACACATCATCACGATCGAGGATCCGATCGAGTACCTGCATCCGCACAAATCTTGTGTCGTGAACCAGCGCGAAGTGGGCTCCGACACGAGCGGCTTCAAGAACGCGCTGAAGTACATCCTGCGCCAGGATCCCGACGTCGTGCTGCTCGGCGAGATGCGCGATCTCGAGACCATCGAAGCGGCGCTCACCGTCGCAGAAACGGGCCACCTCGCATTTGCGACGCTGCACACCAATTCGTGCGTGCAGACGATCAATCGCGTCGTCGACGTGTTCCCGGCGTACCAGCAGCCGCAGGTTCGCGCGCAGCTCTCGTTCGTACTCGAGGGCGTGCTCTCGCAGACGCTGCTGCCGCGCGCCAATGGCCCCGGCCGGGCGCTCGCGCTCGAGATCATGGTGCCGAACCCGGCGATCCGGAACCTGATCCGCGAGGACAAGATCCACCAGATCTATTCGCAGATGCAGATCGGTCAGGACAAGTTCGGGATGCAGACTATGAACCAGGCGCTGGCATCGCTCTACTTGAAACGAATGGTCACGATGGACGATGCGATCGCGCGAAGCAGCGATGCGGACGAGTTGCGCAACATCATCAATCAGGGCGGATCGGCTTCGAAGCGCACCGCCGCGGCGAGCTAGGGGGGCAACATGGCAGTCTTTACGTGGGAAGGCCGGACCCGGCAGGGGACGACCAAGAAGGGCGTGATGGAGGCGGCGAGCGAATCCGCCGTGATGGCGCAGCTGCGCTCGCAGGCGATCGTTCCGGTCGCGGTGAAGGCGAAGGCGAAGGACCTGCTCGAAGGCCTCGCGTTCCTCGAACAGAAGGCGACGCTGAAAGACGTCGTGATGTTCACGCGCCAGTTCGCGACGATGATCGACGCGGGCCTTCCGCTCGTCCAGTGCCTCGACATTCTGGCCAATCAGCAGCCTAACAAGGGCTTCCAGAAGGTGCTGCGTCAGGTCAAGTCCGATGTCGAGCAGGGCTCGACTTTCGCGGACGCTCTGCGCAAGCACGAGCGGGTCTTCGACAGCCTCTACACGAACCTGGTTCAAGCTGGCGAAGTGGGCGGCATTCTCGACACGATTCTCAACCGGCTCGCGATCTACATGGAGAAGGCGGAGGCGCTGAAGCGCAAGGTGAAGGGAGCGATGGTCTACCCGTCGACGATTCTGATCGTGTCGATCGGCGTGGTCACGCTGCTGCTGGTGAAGGTGATTCCGGTCTTCAAGAAAATGTTCGAGGAGTTCGGCGGCACGCTGCCGGCGCCGACCCAGATCGTGGTCGACATGTCCGAGTTCATGCAGAAGTGGCTGCTGCTGATGCTCGTCACGATGACTGCCTCGGTGATCGGCTTCCTGCAAGCGCGCCAGCGTTCGCGCCCCTTCCGGCTCGCCACCGACGCCTTCTTCCTAAAGACGCCGGTGTTCGGCTCGCTGCTGCGAAAAGTCGCGGTCTCGCGTTTCACGCGCACGCTCGGCACGATGATCTCGTCGGGCGTTCCGATTCTCGACGCGCTCGAGATCTGCGCGAAGACCGCCGGCAATCTGGTGATCGAGAACGCGCTGTTCAAGACGCGCGCCGCCATTTCCGAGGGCCGCACGATCGCCGAGCCGCTCGAGGCCTCGAATGTGTTCCCCGGCATGGTCGTGCAAATGATCGCGGTCGGTGAGGCCACCGGCGCGATGGACACGATGCTCGCCAAGATCGCCGACTTCTACGACGAAGAAGTCGACGCTGCTGTCACCGCGCTCACCGCACTCCTCGAGCCGCTGATGATGGTGTTCCTCGGTGGAACGATCGGCGGCATCCTGATGGCGATGTATCTCCCGATCTTCAAGATCGCCGAGAACATCAAGTAAGCGTGACGCGCTCGATCAGCGGAGACGTGGCGGGCACGGCTGCGGATCCGAAAAAGCGGCTCGCTCGCCTAATGGCGGCGCGCCTGCTGCTCACGCTCGCGGTGTTCGCGATCGCGCTGTTGCTGATGGGCGCGGGCAAACGCGGGGCCGAGTTCGCGGAGCGCGGCCTCTACGGCACGCTCACGTTCGCCTTCCTCTCGACGGCGGTGTGCGCCGCGTTGTTGCCTCGCCTCCGCCGCGCACAACCGCTCGCTGTGGCGCAGCTGGTCCTCGACATCGTGACGGTCACGTCGATCGTGTTCTTCACGGACGGCCCGCGCTCGATCTTCAGCTTCTTGTACCTGCCTATTACGGTTTACGCCGCGATGCTGCTAGAGCGGCGAGGCGCCTACGCGATGGCGGCTGCTGCTTCGCTCTGCATGGCGGGCATGCTTCTCCTCGAGGGGACCGGCGTGTTCTCGGGTGAGCCCGGGGTCGTGGCTTGGGAGTGGGCGCTCGGGATTTGGGGCGCGCACACCGGCGCGCTGCTGCTCGTGGCGCTGCTCGCGAGCACGCTGGCGCGCGAGAACCGGCTCGCGAGCGACCAGCTCGCGACGAGCGCGAGCGACTTGCGCGTGCTGCGCAGCCTCCACGAACGCACGGTCGAATCCCTGACAAGTGGGCTGCTCACGGTCGATGCGGCGGGTCGCGTGACCTCCTGCAACCCCGAAGGCGCGCGCATTCTTGCGCGTCCGCTTTCCGAGGTGTTGGGGGCTTCGCTCGAGCGGCTCGTGCCGGGCGTCCGCGAGCTCGTCGAGCGCGGAGTCCCCGGTCCCTCCCGCAGCCGGCTCGAGCTGGCGCTCGCCGATGGCGGCCAGCGCTTTCTCGGCGTCGCGGCCTCCGCGCTGCGCGACGCGGACGGCCAGGCTCCCGGGTCGGTGGTGATCTTTCAGGACGTAACCCAGGTGGTCTCGCTCGAGCGCGCGCTGCGTCAACGCGAACGGCTCGCCGCGGTGGGTGAACTCGCGGCTGGCGTCGCGCACGAAGTCCGCAATCCGCTGGCTGCGATCTCTGGCTGCATCGAGATGCTGCGCAGCATGAACCGCGAGCGCAGCGGCGACCTCGAGCAGGAACGGCTGATGAGCATCGTGCTGCGCGAGATCGAACGGCTCGACGCGCTGATCGCAGATTTCCTCCAGTTCGCGCGCCCGGCCACGCCGAAGCACGAGCCGATCCGCGTTGGCGATCTGCTCGAAGAGGTGGCCGAGATGTGCCGCGCCGCATGCCCGATCGGTGTGCGCGTCGCCGCGAAGGCGCCGCCCGACCTAATGCTTTCGGCGGATGCCACCCAAATCCGCCAGGTGATCTGGAATCTCGTGCGCAACGCGGTGCAAGCCGTGGGCGATCGCGGTGAGATCGAGCTCTCGAGCGCGTTCCTTGCGGAGGGGTTGGCTCAAGCCGGCGCTGCGGGCCACCGAACCGGGAACGCTGGTGGGGGGGACGCGGTGGAGATCGTGGTGGCCGACGACGGCCCAGGCATCGACGCGGCCGCTCTGGAACGGATCTTCGATCCGTTCTTCACGACCAAACCAGCGGGCACGGGGCTCGGCCTCGCCACGGTGCATCGCATCGTGACGGCACACGCGGGCAGCATCGACGTCGCGAGCGTGCCGGGCAGCGGCGCGCGCTTCCGTGTGCTCTTGCCCGCGCGAGGAGCGGAGCAATGAGAGCTCCCGCACGCGTGCTGGTTGTCGACGACGAGCGCAGCATGCGCGACTTCCTCGAGATCTTCTTCCGCCGCGAAGGCATGGACGTGGCGACCGCGGGAGACGTCGATCAGGCGCTCGCGCTGATCGAGGCGGACGACTTCGATCTCGTCATGACCGACGTGCAGATGCCCGGCAAGAACGGGCTCGAGCTGCTGCGCTCCGTAAAAGAGTCTTCGCCCGAGACCGTGGTCATCGTGGTCACCGCCTTCGCGACGGCCGAGACCGCGATCGATGCGATGAAACAAGGCGCCTACGACTATCTCACCAAGCCATTCAAGGTCGATGAACTACGGCTGGTCGTCAACAAGGGGCTCGAGAAGAAGCTGCTCACGCTGGAGAACAAGCGCCTGCGCAGCGAATTGCGCACGCAGAGCCGCCGGCGCGTGCTGATCGGCACGAGCGCGGCGATGCAGCGGGTGTACGAGCTGATGGCGCAGATCGCCGCGACGCGCACGAGCGTGCTGGTGTGCGGTGAGAGTGGCACCGGCAAGGAACTCGTCGCGCGTGGCATCCACGATCTCTCCGAGCGCCGCGACAAGGCGTTCGTGGCGGTGAACTGCGGCGCCATCCCTGAGAACTTGCTCGAGTCGGAGTTGTTTGGGCACGTGAAAGGCGCGTTCACGGGCGCGGTCCAAAACAAACCGGGGCTATTCGAAGTCGCGCACGGGGGCACGCTCTTCCTCGACGAAGTGGGGGAACTCCCGGCAACCCTGCAAGTGAAGCTGCTCCGCGCGATCCAAGAAAAGACGATTCGCCGCGTAGGCGGGAACGCCGATCTCGTCGTGGACGTGCGGATCGTGACCGCCACCAACCGCGACCTGCACGCCGACGCCCAGACCGGGCGCTTCCGCGAAGACCTCTACTACCGGCTGAACGTCATCCAGATCACGCTGCCGCCATTGCGCGAGCGTATGGAAGACGTGCCGCTGCTGGCTCAGCATTTTCTCGAGAAGTTCGCGCGCGAGCAGGGCAAGGCTGCCAGCCGCTTCTCGGACGCGGCCCTCGAGCGGATTCACGCGTACGACTTCCCCGGCAACGTGCGCGAACTCGAGAACACCGTCGAGCGCGCCGTCGCGCTCAGCCGCAGCGAGCCGATCGAAGCCAGCGTGTTGCCCGCCGCGCTGCTCGCGCCGCGCGCGCCGCTGGCCCAGCAGGCATTGCCAGCCAGCGGAGCGAGCCTCGACGAGCTGATGAACTCGTTCGAGCGCGACTTGTTACTAGCCGCGCTCGCAAGCGGCGGCGGTGTGAAGAAGCGCGCCGCGCAACTGCTCGGGATCACCTTCCGTTCGTTCCGTTACCGGCTCGAGAAGCTCGGCCTCGACGACCCGAGCGAGCCGGAGTAGCGCGCATGCCGGTCCACACCGGCGGGCGAGGATTTCTTTCGCGCGCAGCCCACGCGAGCGTGCGCGTGGAGGTGATGTCGCGCCTCGGAGTGGTGATGGCCCTCGCGCTGCTCGTGCTCGTGGCGGCTGCGTACCGGCACCACGACATGACGCTGCGCGACATTCTCGGCCGCGCGCTGCTCGCGGAATCGCAGGCGCCGACGGCGCTCGTGTCGCGCGTCGAGCCTGATACGGAATGGTGGCGCGTCAGCGCCGCGGGCAACGCGACGCCGCTCGGGTTGGCGCATGGGCTCGCGGACGCGCGCGTGCTCGCGATCGCGGACGCAGCGCGCGCGCGCCGCGCTGCGTTGCTCGAGCTCGGCTCGGTGTGGGATCAGATCCTGTTCGCCGCGCCCAACGGCGGCGCTGGCGACGTGATGGTGGCGCGGCTGCCGAAGGAAACCTCAGCGCGCCTGCGTGCGCGCCCGGCTGCGGTGTACGCCGGCCTCGCGCTCGCGGATGCGCTCGTGTTTGGCACGTTCGGCTTCGTGTTGTTACGGCGGCGCGTGGTCGCTCCGCTCGAAGCGCTTGCCGAAGCCGCGCGCGAAATCGGCGAGTCGGGCACGCCGATCGCCGTGCAGCTCGACGGCCCGCGGGAAGCGCGCGCCGTGGGCGTTGCACTGCACGAGATGAGCGTGTCGCTGGCTGGGCGCACGAAGGAACTCAGCGACGCGGTCGTCGAACTGCGCGAGGCGAACGATTCGCTGCGGAGCACACGCGCGGGGCTCGAGCGCGCGGAGCGTTTGGCGGCCGTTGGAAGACTCGCAGCCGGAGTCGCCCACGAAGTAGGGAACCCAATGGGAGCGATCCTTGCCTTCGCGGAACTCGTTCTGCGCGATCCGGGCCTCTCGCCGGCTTCGCGCACGCAGCTCGAACGCGTGCTTCGCGAGGGCGAGCGTGTACGGACGATCCTGCGCCAGCTGCTCGACCTCGCGCGTCCCGTGCGCTCGGAGCGCCGCCCGATCGATCTCGCCCAGTTGGCGCGCGAAGCGGTCGCGCTGGTGTCGGCGCAGCGCAAGTACGCGGACATCGAGTTCGTCGAGGACGCTCCCGCAGCGCTCGGGCTCGCGCTCGGCGACGACGGCGCTGCGAACCAGGTGTTGCTCAACTTGTTGCTGAATGCGGCGGAGGCTGTCCTGGAGCAGAGCGAGCCGCGGATTCTGGTTCGCCTGCGAGCGTGCGCGCTGCGGCGCCGCCGCGGAGAGGCAAGCGCTACGCCGCTCGCGCGCGCGCAGCCCGACGCGATCGAGTGCCTGATCGCCGACACCGGCTGCGGCATTCCCGAGGAAGATCGCGAGCGAATCTTCGATCCGTTCTTCACGACGCGGCCGGCGGGCGAGGGCACTGGACTCGGCTTGGCGAACGCGCTGCGCATGGCGGAAGAGCAGGGCGGATCGCTCGAACTCGAAACGCCGCCGCCCGGATACCGCACTGCCTTCGCGCTGCGCATTCCGTGCGCGAACTCCGCCGCCGCCGGGTTCGTGCGCTCAGCCTGAGAAGTGCGCAGCCGGTTGCGCGGTGCGCAAGGCGCTGCGCAGCGCCGCATCCGTACAGCGCCCGTGCTCAAGCGTGCGGCGGTTTCACCCGATACCGAACCCGGCACGAGGATTGCTCTCAGCCCTGTGGACCCTGTTTCGAGGAGGCTGGTTTGCGCGGGCGGACCAAGAACGGCTTCACGATCGTCGAGACCATGATCGTCGTCGCGATTGCGTCGATCATGGTGGCGCTCGGCTATCCGAGTTGGCAGCGGATGAATGACAACATCCGCTTGAGGACCGCCGCGCGCGCGGCGCAGGACACTTTCGGCTACGCGCGAGAGCAAGCCGTGCGCACCGGGCGCCGGCATCTCGTGCTGTCGCAAACGGGTTTGGCGCAGGACGCCTGCGGCAACGCAGTCCCGAGCGCTCTAATGGTTCTGGACGACGCGAACCAGGATTGCTGTATCGACGCGGGCGAGCTGACTTGGGCGCCCGAGGAACTCGCGCAAGCAGGCGTTCAGCAGACGGCTTTCTGGGGCGCGACGAACGCCGCGGCGCCCGTGCCGGACGACACGGGTGCGGGCGCGATGACCACCGGCTCGACGTTCTCGCGCTTCGGCGGCGGCGCTTCGACCGGCGTCGCGTTCCGCGGCGACGGGATTCCCATCGGCATGTCAGCAGCCTGCGCGCCCGGCGGAGTCGGCAGCGGCGCTGGGGGTTATTACTTCACCAACGGACGCGCGGGTCTCTCGGCTGGCGAAAGGCGCGACTACGCGGTCGTCATCACGCCGCTCGGGTCCGCAAAAGTCTTCAGCTGGGACGCTGTGCAAGCGAGGTGGACGCAATGAGCCGTGCACGGCGAATGCGCTCACGCGGAGGCCTCAGCCTGCTCGAAGTGATGATCGCGATGACGATCCTCGCCGTCGGACTGCTCGGCATGTTGTCGATGCAGGTGCAGGCGCTGAGCAGCACTTCGACGGGCCGGCACGTGACCGACGCGATGCGGATCGGTCTCGATCAACTCGAGACGCTCAAATATCAGGGTTGGGCAGCGACCCCGCCGGTTGCGTGGACCGCTGCGATCGTGGTGACCGGACCCGAGGCGGTGACGACGCGTGCCGGGGAGATTCCCCAAAACTTCAACGTCAGCTGGCGCATTCAAACGGTTGGCGGCCTCACCGACGCGCGCCAGATCGACGTGCGCGTGACTTGGCGGGAGGCAGGCGACCCGCCGGCCATGGCGCCGCGTCGCTACGCCGTTTCGAGCTTCAAGTACAACGGCGCGGGGACACCGCCGTGAGGGCCTCGATGCGAAGATCCGCGCGCGGTTTCACGTTGATCGAGATGATGATCTCGATTGCAGTGCTGGCGATCATCACGGTCTACATGACCGGGCTGCTCGTGCAGCAATCGCGCAGCTACGAAATCGTCGACGACGTCGCCGAGACCCAACAAGCTGTTCGCGCGATCGGCGACATGCTGGAGCGCGACGTACTCGCCACCGGATTGCTCGCGCGTGCCGGCGGGGTCGTCAGCGGCGTCGACAACACGGGTCCCGAGGTAACCGACGTGTTCTGCGTGACGGATCCCGACGTGGTCGCGGATCCCACGGTCGTCGGAGAGGGTCGCCTCGGGATCAGCGTGGTCGGCTATCTCGGCACTGGTCCCGTCGCGGACACGCTCGTGCTCGCGACGCCGTCCGTCGAGCAACTCGACAACCCGCTCAATCCCGCGTTGCCTGGCTACGACAACAGCGGTCCGCCGGATGGCGTAATGGATACGGACTTCGCCTTCTCGCCCGGCACGGGGCTGGCCGGCGGCGTGATCGTCACGGACCCCAGTAACCCAGCCGCCGGAAGCCAGTGCGGATTGATCGTGAACGTGACGGCCGGCGGAGCCCCGACCGTGCGTGTCGACTGGAACGTGCGCGTAGATGGCCAACCGCTCGTTGCCAACCCGCAGCCGGTCGCCGGCTTGCTCACGTCCAAGGTCGCGATTCCCGCGCACATCTACTTCATCCGACCGGCTCGGGCGGCGGCGGCCGGCGTCGCAGCTCAGTCCCCACAGCTCATGCGCGACGGGCTCGCGCTCGCGGACGATGTCGAAGATCTCCAAGTCGCGTACTTCCACGATCTCAACGGAAACGGCGCCTGCGACGCCAACGAGTGGAGCGGCGGCGACTGCCCCGCGGCAGGCGTGCAGGGCTTCAATGCGTATCAAGCGAATGCCACCGATAACTGCTTCTTGCGTGCGGTCCGCTTCAACTTCGTCGTGCGCACTGCGAACCAGGACGCAACTGCGGCGCAGAATCCGGCGCTCGCACAGGGCGCTTTCGTCCAGACCGAGAACGCGCCCGCTCGGGCGGGGCTCGACGGGTTCCGCCGCCGCGCGTTCTCGCGGACGATTCGACCGCGTAACTCGCCAATCAACGCGGGCTCGTCGCCGCGAGGGTGCAGCTAATGACGATGCCGAAACGCAAGCGGAAGCAAGGCGCGGCGATGTTCCTCGCCGTCATGTTGCTGGTACTGATGGGTGCGCTCGGTTTGGTCGCGCTGGATACAGCTAGCGAAGACCGCCGTATCGCGGGTTTTCAGAATCGCTCGAGCAGCGCCTTCCAGGCGGCAGAGGCTGGCGTCGCGCACGCAGCGGAACTGGCGCGTAC
>JANNDT010000212.1:0-5334 GCA_031387905.1 Deltaproteobacteria bacterium | reverse complement strand
GATCTTCCTTGTTTACTCCGCGTTGCGTCGAAGACTGCGCCTCGCTGGGCGCGTCGCGTGCTGCCACAGCGGCCGAATTAGGAGGGGCCGCGTCGTCGAGGTCGTCCCCGCGTCCAGCTAGATGCGTGACGCGCCGCGGGCACTGCTAGAGCGACCTCGATGACGCCGCACCTGGGTTTAGGGCGCGAGGCGGCAAGCGAAGCGCGCAGCGAGGCGCAGTCTTCGGAGCCGAGCGAAGTAAAACAAGGAAGATCGTCGGGCCCTTCGCACGCCTGGCCGCCGCTTGACTAGAACATGTACCGGCGCATCGACACATTCAGTAACAGGCCCAGCCCGACGAGATTCGCGAGCATTTGCGAACCGCCGTACGAGACCAGCGGCAGGGGCACGCCGATCACGGGTGCGAGCCCGAGCACCATCGCGATGTTGATTACGGCTGGCCAGAGCAACATGCTGACCACCCCCACCGCGAGCATCGCCCCGAAGCCGTCCTTCGAGTTGGCCGCGATCGCGAGGCCCCACAGCAGCAAGCTCACGTAGAGCGCGATGAAGGTCGCGGCGCCGGCGAAGCCCCATTCCTCGGCGAGCACCGAGAACGCGAAATCCGAGTGCTGCGTGGGTAGAAATTGCCCGCGGTTCTGCGGACCTTCGAGCCAGCCTTGCCCGGTCAGCCCGCCGGAGCCGACCGCAATGCGCGACTGGATCGCCTGATAGTCCGACCCGAGCCGATCGCCGCTACCGGGGTTGACGAACGCCATCACGCGCTCGCGCTGATAGGGTTTTAGCCCGAACTGCCAAGCGCCGACCGCGCCGGCCAGCGCGATCACCACCACGAAGGCCCAGGTGCGCCACGGCAGCGAGACGAAGAAAAAAAAGCTCGCGCCGACGGCGGCCGTGAGAACGGCGACGCCGGTGTCGCGCTGCAGCACGATCAGGCCGATCGGCGCGAGCAGGATCAGGCCCGGAACGATTAGGTCGAGCAGGCGTCGCATGTCGCCCGGCGGATGGCGGTGGAAGTAGCGCGCCATCATCACGATCAAGCCGAGCTTTGCGAACTCCGCCGGTTGAATCGAAACCGAGCCGATCACGATCCACGATTTGTTGCCGCGAATTTCGACGCCCCAGAGCACCGTGGCGGCGATCGAGGCGAGTGCGATCGCATACAGGAACGGCGCGCCACGCTCGAGGCGGCGGTAGTCGATCGCGATCGCGATGATTAGGCCGAGCGTGCCGAGCCCGAGCGCGACGAGTTGGCGCCGGAACTCCGAGGTGACGCCATAGCCTGGCGGCGCCACCGCTTGCGTCGCAGAGAACAAGTTCGTGATGCCGATCGCGACGATCACGGCGATCAACGCGAGCAGCGCCCAGTTGAAATGCTGGAGCGAGCGCCGGTCGAACGAGATCACGCGGGTTCTCGGCGCGCGGGCGGTGGCGGACTCGGCGCTGCCGGCGGCGGCGTAACACGCGGGGCAACCGCGGGCCTCGCTTCGGGCACGGGACTCATGCCGCGCTTCTGGAAGTACTTCGCCATGATGCGCTGCGCGATCGGGGCCGCGGCGCTGGCGCCGTGCAGGCCGTGCTCGACGAACACCGCCACCGCGATCTCCGGCGCGTCCGCCGGCGCAAACGCCACGAACCACGCGTGATCGCGGAGGCGCATCGGAATCTGAAGTTCTTTGAGGCCCTTCACCTTTTCGAGACCCACGACCTGCACGGTGCCAGTCTTCCCCGCCACGCGAACCCCCGGAACCTTGGCGCGCATCCCCGTACCACCGGGCAACTCGACCACAGCGGTGAGCCCCTCGCGCACAATCGCGAGCAGTTCGTCCGGCACGGTCGCAGTCTTGCGCCGCTCGGGCGCAAACTCCTCGAGCGTCACGCCGTTGCGATCCTCGAGCCGTAGCGCGATGCGCGGCTTCATTACGCGACCGCCATTCGCGATCGCTGCGTAGGCCACCGCGAGCTGCAGCGGTGTGTAGAGGTTGTAACTCTGACCGATCGAGGCGGAGATCGTTTCGCCCGGATACCACTTCTCATGGAAGCGGCGCAGCTTCCACTCCGAACTCGGCACGAGGCCGGTCACTTCGCCGGGCAGATCGATGCCCGTTACGTCACCGAGCCCGAAGCTCGACGCGTGTTTCGCGATCCGATCGATGCCAAGCCGCGAGCCGACCGTATAGAAGAACACGTCGCAGGAGCGCTGCAGCGCTTGGACCACGTTGACGGTGCCGTGGCCCTCTTTCCTCCAACATCCGAAGCGACGCCCGCCGAAGAAGTAGTAACCGGGGCAATAGACGGTCGTGTTCTTGTCGATCACACCCTCCGCTAGGGCGGCGGCAGCCATTACGGCTTTGTGTGTAGAACCTGGCGGGTAGTGGTTTTGGATCGCGCGGTTCCGCAGCGGCTTCCATTCGTCCTCTGTTAGGCCACGCCAGGTCGCGCGGTCGATGCGCGTCGAGAACACGTTCGGGTCGTAGTTGGGATACGACGTCATCGCGAGCACGTCGCCGCTGCGCACGTCGAGCGCGACCGCGGCGCCCATGCGCTGCGGATCGCCTTCCTCCCGGTCGCGGAAGCCCGCCTCGGCCTCCTCCTGCAGATCGAGGTCGAGCGCGAGCACGACGCGCCCGCCGAGCGCGGGCGGAAACTCGCGCAGATTCTCGATCTCGCGGCCGGCCGCATCGACCACTACGTCGCGACGGCCGATGCGCCCACGCAGCTGCGTCTCGAACTCGGCTTCGAGGCCGGTTTGCCCGATCACGTCACCTTGCCGGTAGGACTGCCAGCGTTCGTCTGCGAGCTGCGCGGCCTGAATTTCCCCGATCGTTCCTAATAGGTGCGCCGCCATCCGCCCGCCCGGATAGAAGCGCCGCGGCCGCTCGAAGGTCTCGACGCCCTGCAGCGCGTAGCCGTGCGACTCGACGCGCGCGAGCTGCTCCCAGTCGAGGTCGTCGATCAGCGTGACTGGCTGAAAGCGCCCCGCGCGCGTCAGCGGGCCGACGCGCGCGTCGAACTCGGCGCTCGCGGCGCCGAGCAGCTGCCCGAGCGCGGCAAAAGTGCGCTCACGCTGGGCGAGGTCGTTCGGAATCACGCGCAGCGCGCGCGAGGCCCGCCACGTCGCGATCACGCGCCCCTCGCGATCCAGCACCTCGCCACGCGGCGCATCGAGATCCACACGCCGCACGGAGTTGCTCTGCGAGCGCTGGCGAAGCGCTTCGCCTTCGACGAGCTGCAGGTGAAAGAGCCGCACCACGAACCCGCCGAACACGAGCAGCAACAACAAGGCGAACAAGCGAATGCGGTTTTCGAGCGACGCGCCGGTGGGAGCAGCGAGGTGCGCCACTAAATCACCGGGCGCTTGGTTTCGAGGCGCATCTCGCGGCGCGCGTCGTCGAGGCCGCCCCACGCGGCTACGCGTCGTGCGAGCGCGAGCACCAGCGGCGCAGCCGCGGCGGTCGCGAGTGCGCGCAGCGCCACGGTGGTCAGGGTGCGCGCGTCGATCGACAAGTCTCCGAGGAAGAAACGAATCAGCGCCGCGGAGCCTGCAGCGTCCGCGAGCGCGATTCCGAACGCGAAGATCGAGAAGGGGATCGGGCGCGTCAGGTCGAGCTGACCGACCAGCGCGCGCACCGCCGCGAACTCGACAAGCCGCAGGAAAGCGTGCTGGCCGAGCAGCGCCCCGGAGAAGATGTCCGCGCCGAAGCCGAGGGCCGCGCACACCAGGATGCCCTCGATCGGGCCTAACAAGACGGCGGCTGCGATTGGGAAGAGCAGCGACAGGCCGGGCACCAACGCGGGCGGAAGCTGCGCGAGCAGCGCGCTCTCGAAGGCGAGCGAGAGACAGCCCGCAGTGAACAGGATGAGCGCCTCTCTCATGGCGCGGCCGCGGCGCTCGGCGCGTCGAGCACGGCGTCGCCGTCGCCCTCGTAGAGCAGATTCATCGACGGACCGCGCGCGAGCATTACGAACGCGTTCTCGAGCTGGCCGAAGTCGACCGCCGGCGTGAGCTTCGCGGTGTGCACCAGCGCGCCGGGCTGTGCACTCACCGACTTCACGACGCCGATGCGAAGGCCCTTCGGATACACGCCGCCGACGCCAGACGTAATCAGGGCATCGCCCACCTTCACGTCGGCGCCGCGCATCAGAAACGAGAACTCGAGCGAATCCGTCCCGGCGCCGCGCACGATCCCGAGCGCCCGGCTGCGCTCGACGAGGGCGTCCACCGCGGCGCGGCGATCGACGAGCAGCATCGCGCGCGAAGCGCTCGGGGTGGTGGCAGTGACGAGGCCGACCAGGCCGCGATCGGAAACCACGGCCATGCCGGAGAGCACGCGATCGCCGCGGCCTCGATCGAGCAACAGCGAGCGGAAGTACGGCGAGACGTCTTGCCCAATCACGCGTGCCGGCATCAGGTCTGCCTCGAACTCCTTTCGCATCGCGACGACGCGCTCGAGATTTTCGCCTTCGACGAGCGCCTCGCGCAGTTGGAGGTTTTCTTCTTCGAGTCCGGCGATGCGCGTGCGGAGGGCGTCGTTGTCGCGCCCGACATCGACGATCGCGATGTAACGCGACCAAATCTCGCGTGCGCGATCGAACGGCCAACGCACGACGCGCTGCACTGGCGCGGCGGCCTCGAGCAGCGCAGACAGCGGCCACGGCGCGTCAGCGCGCTCACCGCGCGCGGCACGTTGATCGCCGATCATGAAGAAGGTCGTCACGATCACGAGCGCCGCGAAGATCAGCGGGAGTCGAATCCGACGGAGAAAGTCGCGCATGTCCTCCCCAACGCGGGGGGCGCGGGGACTAGAGAATCGAAAGACGCTTAGTTGCGAATGCTGACTTCGCGCAGCAGGTCGATGTTGTCGAGACACGCGCCGGTACCGAGCACCACGGCGGTCAGGGGGCTCTCGGCCACCATCACGGGCAAGCCGGTCGCCTCGCGCAGCAGCACGTCCAGGTTCCGCAGCAGCGAGCCGCCGCCGACCATCACGATGCCCTTGTCCATGATGTCCGCCGCGAGTTCCGGCGGCGTACGCTCGAGCGCAATCTTCACGGCCTCGACGATCGCGTTGACGGTCTCCTGCAGCGCCTCCAGCACCTCATCCGACTTGATCGTGAGCGTCTTCGGCACGCCCGCCACGAGGTCGCGGCCTTTGATCTCCATCGAGCGGATCTCGCTCTCGGGGTAGGCGGTGCCGATCGTCATCTTGATCCGTTCCGCGGTGCGCTCTCCGATCAGCAGGTTGTACCGGCGCTTCACGTAATTAATGATCGCGTCGTCCATCTTGTCGCCGCCGACGCGCGTCGAGTTGGAGTTGAAGATGCCCGCGAGCG
>JANNDT010000206.1:0-24778 GCA_031387905.1 Deltaproteobacteria bacterium | reverse complement strand
CCACAAGCGCAGCTCCTGCTCGGGCTCGAGCACGTCGCGAAAGCGGAGCCCCTCGAACGCTACGACCGACGGCGGGGCGCCGAGCAGCGCAGCTGCAGCGTCCATCACCCAGCGAAGCTGCACGACACCGGCGACGAGCGGCTTGCCCGGATAGTGCCCATTCAGCAACGCGAGGTCGCGCGGCACGACCAGCCGGCGTTCGACGCGCCGCTCGCTGCGCTGCTCGCCGAGCAACACCGGATCGCGCGCGCCAGCCGCAGCTGCTAGCGCACCCTGGGAGTTCGCGTCACTCAATCGAGATTCCACCGTGAGGGAATGAGTGGATAGGCAATCTTGCAGCCGAGTTCCGCAATGGGCTAGCAAGCCCAGACCTCCTCCCGTAGTACTTCGACATGCGAACGTTCCGACTCGCGGCCGTCGCCCTGACGCTGCTCGCGGCGGCCCGGGGCGAGACGACTCCCGCGCTCACGCTGGATGAACTCCTCCACCAGATGGCCACTACCCGCGGCGTGGTAGCGGAGTTCCGCGAGGTGAAGGAACTCGCGCTGCTCGAGCTGCCACTCGAAACGCGGGGCACGTTGTACTTCCTGCCCCCGGATCGGCTTGCGCGCGTCACGCGCGCTCCGGCCGCGACCCGGCTCGTGCTCGATGGCTCGCGTATGCGATTCGAGGATGCCACCGGAGCGAGCGACGTCGACCTGGTCGACAATCCCGTGGCGCGCCACTTCGCCGAGAACCTAATGGCGCTCTGGCGCGGCGACCGCGCGCTGCTCGAGAGGCTTTACAAGCTCGACTTTCACGCCGAGGCCGCGCGTTGGGAGCTGACGCTGGCGCCGCGCAGCGCTCCTCTCGACCACTTCATCGCCTCGATCCGACTGCGCGGCGATGCCGCCGAGATGCGCGAGATGGACCTGCTCGAGAAGGACGGCGACCGGACGCTCACGGTCTTCGAGCGCAGCGACGTGATGCACGTCTTCGGCGAGGAAGAGCAGCGCGCGATCTTCGGCGCGCCGGCGGCTCCGTGAGCCGAGCCGTTCGGCTCTGCATCTGGGCCGGCCTCTGCGTGTTGCTGCTGGTCTACACGGCGCTCCATCTCACCTTCACGACCGACATCACGAACTTCATGCCAGACGGCTCGAAGTCGGAGCTCGCGCATATTTCGCGCGAACTCGCGCGCAGCGACCTGACGCGCACGATGGCGCTCACGATCGGCGCGGGCGATTCCGCGCGCGCGGTCGCTGCGGCGAAAGAGATGGCGGATGCACTGCGCGAGAATCCCGAGGTCGCGTGGCTACGCACCGGCGCCGACGCAGAGCTGCAACAGCGCGTGTACGAGCTCTACTTCCCGCGCCGGGTCTATTTCCTGTCCGATGCTCCAGAGCGCGAGCTTCCCGATCGCCTCTCCGATGCGGGCTTGCGCGCGCAGGCGCAGAAAATGCGCGAGACACTCGCGTCGCCGGTCTCGCCGCTGCTGAAGCGCGTGTTGCCGGAGGATCCGCTCGGCGCGTTTCAGGCGAGCCTCTTGCGGCTGCGGGGCGGCGAGCCGCCGCTCGCGATGCGAGATGGATTCTTCACGACGCGCGACGGGCGCTGGGCAGTAATCCTGCTCGCGACGCGCCACTCGGCGTTCGACACCGTCGCGCAGCGGCCACTCTTGGCGGCGATCGAGACGAGCTTCGCCGCTGCCCGCGCGCGCCACGGAGGCGACCTCGTGCTCGAGCAGAGCGGCGCGAACCGCTTCGCGCTCGACGCCGAGACCAAGATCCGCGCCGATGTCTCGCTGATCTCGACGCTGGCGACGATCGGCGTGGCGGTCCTCTCGTGGCTGTTCTTCCGGTCGTTTCTCGCGCTCGGGCTCGCGATGGTGCCCGCGCTCGTCGGCCTCTTGTTCGCGATGGCGTTCGGACTCGCGATCTTCGGGCGGCTCGACGGCATGACGATCGGCTTTGGCGCCTCGCTGATCGGCGTCACGATCGACTACCCCACCCACTACTTGATCCTGCGCAGCCTCTCGCCGCGCACGGAATCGCCCTGGCGTGCGGCGAAGCGCGTCGCGCTCTCCTTGACGTTGGCGGCGCTCACCACGATCGCGAGCTTCGCCGGGCTGGCGATCACCTCGTTCGTCGGGTTCCGCGAACTCGGGGTGTTCTCGGTGATCGGCGTCGCGGGCGCGCTGCTCTCGACGCTGTTCTTGCTGCCGGATCTCGCGCCGCGCGGCCGTCGCCTGCGGCCGATCTCCGCGGCGCTCGCGCAGCGGCTCGCCGCCGGGCTCGTCTGGCTGCAGCGACAGCGCGCCCTCCTGCTGCTGCTCCCGCTCGCGGTGTTCGCGCTCGGCGCCTTCGCGCTGCCGCGCCTCCACTGGAACGACGACCTATCGCAACTCGCCCAGCCCGATCCGAAACTGCGTGCCGAGGAAGCGCGCGTGCGCGAGCGCCTCTCCAGCTTCGACGGCGGGCGCTTCGTGATCGTGCTGGCGGACGACGCCGAAGTCGCGCTGGCTCGCAACGACACGGTGCACGCGCGCCTCGACGCGCTCGCCGCGGCAGGAGCGCTCGCCGGAACCCGCTCGCTGCACGACCTGTTGTGGTCGCAGGAGCTCCAGCGCCGCAACCTCGCAGCGCTGCGAGCGAGCCCCGAGCTGGCCACGCGCCTCGACGCCGCATTCAGCAGCGTGGGATTTCGGGCGGGCGCCTTCGCGCCGTTCGCGCGAGCGATCGCGAACCCACCCGAGCCGCTCACACTCGCGGAGCTGCGCGCGTCGCCGCTCGGTCCGCTCGCGACACCGCTCGTGCTCGACCTCGACGGGCGCACGGCAATAATCACTTACCTGCGCGGCGTGTGCGACGTGGGCGCGATCCGCGCTGCGCTCGCGGCGCTACCCGACGTGCACCTATTCGAGCAGCGCGAGTTCATCAACCAAATCGCCGCACAGTTTCGCGATCGCACGCTGCTTCAGATCGTGCTCGGGAGCGTGTGCGTGCTGGGAGTGCTGTTCGTGCGCTACCGCGATTGGCGGCGGGCGTTCGCTGCGTTCCTGCCATCGCTGCTGACCGCGATCCTCGTGCTCTCGGCGTTCGCTCTCGCGGGAACCGAGACCAATCTGCTGCACGCGGTGAGCCTGCTGATCGTGATGGGCATGGGCGTCGATTATGGAATCTTCGTCGTCGACGGCGCCGACGACCCAGCCGCGCTCGGCGCAACGCTCGTCTCGTGCCTGCTGTGCTGCCTGACGACTATCCTCGGCTTCGGTGCGCTCGCGCTCTCGAGCCACCCGGCGCTGCGCGCGATCGGCCTGACAACCGGCCTCGGCATCACGCTCTCGTTGCTACTCGCGCCCGCGACGCTGCTCATTCTGCGCGCCACGCCCGAGAATCCAACCGGTGCGTGAGGCGCTCGTCAGCGCGCTACTGGCGGGTTGCCTCGCCGGCTGCCTAGGCCTGCGGCCGCCGCCGCGTCTAGCCGACTGCCCCGGTCCACTGCGCTCGACCGCCGAGATCGCGGGCGAGTTCGTGCGCCACGAGCGGATTCGGGTGCGCGGCAAACGCGTCGACGAATCGTTCGGCCTCGTGCTCCAGAAGAAAGACGCGCGCTTGGTCGTGCTCGGCTTCACGCCGTTCGGCGCCAAGGCTTTCTCGGTGATTCAGCGCGGTCTCGAGATCGAGAGCGAGTCCTACTTGGGTCGCGCATTACCCGTGCCGCCTGAAAACGTGTTGCGCGACCTGCATCGCGCGTACTTCCTGACGGCCGAGCAGAGCGAGTCGTCCGAGCGCAGCGTCGCGCGCACTCCGGAAGGCGCGCTGCGCGTGCTGAGCGCGGCGTGCGGTTACGAGGCGACGCTCGTGCGAGTGGGCGGCGGCGAGCCGGGTGATTAGGCGGGCGCGACTTCGCTGGCCGGACGCGCCAGCTTCCCAGTCGCGGTTTCTGGGAGCGCGCTCACGATCGTGAACTCGCGCGGAATCTTGAAAGCGGGAAGCTGGGCCCGGCAGTGAGCGGCGAGCTCTGCACGAGCCGGAGGCCGCGCGGCGTCCGCCGGCTCGATCTCCGCGACGGGAATTTCGCCGAGGTGTGCGTGTTCGCGGGCAAACACTCGGCTCCGCCGCACTAGAGGATGCGCGTCGAGCACGGCCTCCACTTCCTCGCTGAAGAACTTCATGCCCGCCATGTTGATGCGGTTCGCGCGGCGACCGACGAGGCTGAGATCGCCATCCTCGTCGAAGTAGCCCTGGTCTCCTGTGCGAAACCCGTCCGGTGTTAGGACGTCGCGCGCGAGGGTCCACGGATCTAGGTAAGCGTCGAAGCAGCCCGGGCCGCGGATGCAGATCTCGCCGGTGCGCTCGCGCGAAGTGGGCGGCGCGACCGGCGTGCCGTCTTCGGCGCGCAGCCATACCTCGAAGCCCGGGATCGCGCGGCCGAGCGCGCCGGGCTTGCTGGCCGCGGAGATCAGGTTCAGCACCGGCAGCCCGACTTCGATGATGCCGAGCGCCTGCGCGACCGGGTGACCGAAGCGGGCGCGGAAGGCCTCCGCGACCTCGGCGCGCAGGCCTTCGGCGGTCGAGATCGCGAGCCGCAACTCGGGCAGCGCGAGATTTGAGAGATCGCCCGCGAGCAGCTTCACGTGATACGGCGACGCGTACAGGACCGTCGCCCGCTCATGAGACGCGAACTCGAGCACCGATCTGGCGAGCGAGCCCGCCGGCAGCAAGATCGTGGCGCCGTAGCGCAGGTAGAGCAGGATCGAGACCACGAAGTGATGCGCCATCGGGAGCAGCCACAGCACACGGTCGCTGGGGCCGATCGCGAGCGCGCGATTCGCGATCTCGGTGCGCGCGAGGATGGCTGGGTGGCCGAGGATCACGCCCTTGCGGCGGCTGGTCGTGCCGGACGTGAAGCGCAAATAGGCGGGCGCGAGGGCTCTGAAATCGCGGTCGCCGTTGCCGTCGACGACGCGCGGCAGCGGCAGGATCTCGACCCCCAGTTCTGCGCTCGAGTCCTTCACCAGCGCGTGCAGCGCCGCGCGCTCGGCGAATGCAGCGAGCACTGTGCCCGCGCTCTCGTCCGGGATTGGCACTAGGCAGGCGCCCGCTGCGAGGATGCCGAGCGCCCGCTCGACGAAGCCGCGGCCCTGCGGCGCGACGAGTCCGACGCGCCAGCCGGGCTGCACGCCACCCGCGCACAGCTCCGCCGCGATCTGATCCATGCGCGCGGCCAGCTCGCCGTAACAAACACGCTCGCTCGGCGCGCCGCCCGCGGCGGCCACGACGAGCGCAGGCTGCGCGGGATCTAGCGCCGCCCGCGCGCGAATCGCATCGACGATGCTGGCGCTCATCGCTCGCGATTGTGCGGACGCACGCGCGCCGCTGCAATCGCAGCGAGCGCGGTACCCGCGTCTGCCGCGAACGCCGCTGTGCGGCCGATGACCTCGCCGGTAGCGAGCGCGGTGCCGATCACGCGCAGCGCGCCGTTCGCCTCCTGCGTCGATGACAGGCAGCGCCCCGCGAGCCCGAGACGCGGGTGCGTGCGCGAGACGAGCGCACCGAGCGGGATGGAGCTCGCGCCCGCGGGCCAGGAGAAGCTCGCGCGCCGGTGGTCGCGCCACAGCTCGATCGGCCAGCTCGAGAGCGCCACCTCGTCGTCGCGCCTGCGGCCCGCGAGCACGTCGTCCGCCGTCATCACGACGAGACCGAGCGCGCGGCGGGTCTCGCGCACGCCGAGCCGCCGCGGATGCTCGGCGAGCCGGCTCGCGCCGAAGCCGTCGCGCGTCTCGCGCAGAAAGCGCGCAATCGCCTCGGCCGCGGCGCGCGCGCCAGCCTCGAGCTCGCCGATGCAGTGCTCCTCGAGCGGCTGCCAGCGCGCCGGGCGCGCGATGTTCAGCGTGACGTAGACGTCGTCCGGTCCGCCGCAGCTCCGCAGCACCACGGACTCCGCCTCGAGCGGAAGCGAACCGTCGCGCGTGGCGCCTGCGATCGCACTGGTGAGCTGCACGCGCGCGAATCCGTCGAGCGCCTCCGGGGCGACGCCCGCGAGTCGGAAGATGTAGGACGGGCACTGCAGCTCATCGGGCGGCGACATCTCGAAATCGGCGCCCCCGAACGCGGCCACCGCCGCGTCCCCGCTCGCGTCGATCACGACCGCGGCATCGAGCTCGCGAGTCAGCGCGCCCGCGCGCAGCCGGAGTCGCGAACCCGCATTCGCCTCGCGCCCGAGCTCCGCGGACTCGAGCGCGGAGCCGAGCATTAGGGCCAAGCGCGGCTCCTCCGCGGCGCAGCGCTCGGCGAGCAGCGCCGAGTAGGCGGCTGGGCGCATCGGCAGATACCAGACGCGGCCCGCTCGCTCGGGGCGCCCGCCGAGCGCCTCCGCAAGCTCGCGCGCAATGCCGCCGTTCGAGAAGCTCGGCTCCCCGTCGAGGCAGTAGAGGCCGCACAGCGTGTGAACCAGCGCGAGCGCGGCGTTACCGCCGAGCCGATCCGTGCGCTCGATGAGCGCGGTGCGCGCGCCCTCGCGCGCCGCCGCCAGCGCCGCCGCGACGCCAGCGCTTCCGCCGCCGACGACCGCGATGTCGAAGGCTTCCGCGCGCATCGCCCTAATCGCCGAGCAGGTCCGCGCGCAGCGCGTCGCGGAACACCGCGAGTTCGCGCTCGGCGAACACGCCCGCTTGGCGCACGTGCGTGAAGTTCAGCCGCCCATCGCGCAGGGAGAAGATCGCTCCGCTTCCGGGCGACGGTGGAACCGACGGGGCGTGAAACGCATTCACGATGGGCGCGCCGAGGAAGCTCTTCATGCCCGGCAAGAATTCGTCGGTGTACGCGAAGAAGAACGAGCACAGCTCACCCGCTAGGCCTGCCCGCGCCATGCGCGCGTAGAATCGGCTCGGCATCCAGCGCGCGAAATCCATCGCCGCGCTGCCCGCCTCGACGAGGCCCTGCTTGATCGTCGCGAGCCGCTGCGCCTTCAGCTCGCCGAGCAGCGCGCCGAAATCGTCTACCTGCTCGGGGAACACTTGGAACCAGACGAGCGAGATGCGGGTCCCGAACAGCTCGCCCTCGCCGCCCTTCGCGCGCAGGTTCACCGGCAACGGGACGACGTAGCTGCCGGGGTCGCTGCCGCGCGCGCGCGCGACGGCATGGTGCGCGCGGATCGTCGCCGCGAGATAGAACAGCATAGGTGTTAGGAACCCGGCGAGCTGCTTCGCGCGCGCGACGATGCTGGCAGTCTCCGCGGGTGTGAAGCTGATGAGCTCGGTCGCGAGCTGTTGCCGAACGCGTGAGAGCGGGCCCCCGAGCGAGCGCGGGCTTCGCGCAGCGAACGAATTCATCACCGCGCGCCAACGCAGGGCGAGTTCGCCGCGCGCGCTGGCCGTCTCGGCTTTCGCGCTGCGCTCGCGCCGCGGCGGCAGCGCTTCGTCCGGCAGCGCGTCGGCACGCCGCGCGCCACTCCCGACTTCGTCGAGCCAGCGCACGAAACGCTCGCTCCCAGAGCCATCGAAGAGCATGTGGAGCCACGTGAAGGCGAGGTCGGTGCCCGCGCGCCCGCCGTCGTAGCGAACCGCGTCGCAGTGCAATAGCTCGCCGCGACGGCCAGAGAGCCGCGAGTTGAGGCGCGCGGCGAAGATCGCAGGGAGCGCCGCGACATTCCCACTGCTCGCCTCGTGCACCGCGAGCTGCGGAAGCGGCGCGCGCGCTGAAAGGTCCAAGCGATACACGGGCCGCAGAACGCCCCAGGGGCGCCGGATCGGGGCGCGCAACATCGGCTGAGCGGTCGCGGCTTCCGCGAGCAACGCGCGGAACTTCTCGATCTCGAAGCCGGGCCCGAGGCGCAACACGAGCTGGGAGAGATGACTCGCGCCCGACCTACGGCGCACTTCCCAGTCGAACGCGCGCAGAAAGCAGTCGGCTCCGGTCAGCGCGACCTGATTAGCTTCGGAGTTGGGCATGGACGCATGCCGCGAGGCGCTCTGCGCACGCGAGCGTCTCCTCGGTAAGCAAGCTCGCATCGACCCAGAGGCCAGTGCTTTCCTCGATCGCGAGCATCAGCTGAGTGACTGCGAGCGAGTCGAGCCCCGCCTCTACGAGATTCGAATGCGGCGTAAAGTCATCTCCAACGGAGAGCAGTTCGTTCTTCAGGATCTCGTATACGCGCTGCGTCAGCGACTCGTGGGACCACTCCATGGGGCGTGGATGTTTCTCCCGGTGAGCAACGCCTGTCAAGGCTGTTGATCGGCTATTTCCCGTCTATTACGCTCCGCGGCGTATGAGCGGGGCAGCCATTAGTAGAGTGGTGATCGTCGGTGGTGGCCCTTCCGGGTCGGCGCTCGGCATATGGCTCAGGCGCGGGGGCGTTGAGGTCGTGCTCTTCACGCGCGGCAAGCGCCCGCCGATCATCATCGGCGAATCGCTCGTCCCGGCGTGCGTTCCGTTCCTCCGCGATCTCGGCGTCGAAGACGAAGTCGCTGCGTACAGCGTCTACAAGCTCGGAGCGACGTTCGTGTTTCACCCGAGCGATCAGATGAGCTTCCGCTTCGCGGAATCTCGCGGCGCGAAGACGCCCTATTCGTACAACGTCCCACGCGCCCGCTTCGACGCGACCTTGCTCGCGGCGGCGGTGCGGGCGGGCGCCCGCTCGATCGACCACAGCGTGCGCTTCGAAGCTGAGCCAGGCAGCGACCGGGTCCGCCTCGATCCCGAGAGTTCGAACCTCGCGCGCAAGGCGCTGGGCGGTGAACCGGACTGGATCATCGACGCCACTGGCCGCGCGCGGTCGCTCGCGCGAATGCTCGAGCTTCCGACGGTCGAGGGTCCACGCAAGGACACCGCACTGCACGCCCACTGCACAGGCGTCGATGTCGTGTTGCCAGGCAACGTGCACTCCGATCGGCTCGCGCGCGGCTGGAGCTGGCGGATTCCGCTGCAAGGCCACGTCTCGGTGGGGCTGGTGGTGCCGAGCGACTACCTCAAGGAGTTCGGCGAAGGCAGCGAGGAGCAGTTCGACAACTTCCTGCGCCGAGACGATTGCGCCGCGCAGTGGGGCGCCAAGGCGGAGCGCGTTACGCCCGTCGTGAAGTACTCGAACTATCAGCTCCGTGCGACGCGCGGTGTCGGCGACGGTTGGGCGCTGGTCGGCGACGCGTTCGGCTTCATCGACCCGGTGCTCTCGAGCGGCATGCTGATCGGCCTCGACAGTGCGCGCACGCTTGCTCAGGCGCTCTTGCGCGGGCGCGCGAGCGATCTGCGTCGCTACCAGGAGCGCGTGATCCGCGACCTCGACGATTGGAGTTCGATCGTTGATGCCTACTACAGCGGTCGCTTGTTCACGCTTTTCAAGATCGGCGCCTACGTCCAGAACACGCGCCTCGGCCGCGCGCTCGACTTCCACTTCCGAAAACACATGCCGCGCGTCTTCACTGGAGAAGCCGCAGACAGCAGGTACAGCATGGGCTTGGTCCGGTTCATGTTGAAGCACGGCCTGGCGGGGAACGATCCCACCCCGTTCGCCATCCGGTGAAGTGGCCGAAATGAGGTTCCGCCGGGAGGCGCGCCACGATCACTACGACGCGGTCGTCGTCGGCAGCGGTCTCGGCGGCCTCGCGTGCGCTGCGCTGCTCGCGCAGGCGGGCCGCAAGGTGCTCGTCGCCGAGCGCCACGACCGGCCCGGCGGCTGCGCGCACGCCTTTCGACGCGGCGACTACTTGTTCGACTCGGCCGTGCACCTTGTGGGTGGCTGCGCCCCAGGGGCGACCGGAGTAAGCGGGCTGCCGCATCGGCTATTGGTGGCGGTCGGCGCCGCTGACGAGCTCTTCTTCGAGCCAGTCGATCCGATCTACACCGCGGCTTTCCCTGGCGTCGAGTTGCACGCGCGCAGCGGAATCGATGAGTTCGTGCGCTCCCACGTCGAAGCGTTCCCCGCCGAGCGCAAAGGCCTGCGCTCACTGGTGCAGGAGTGCTTGGCGTTGCAGACGGAGATGCGCTCCGCGGAGGAGTTCGTGTCGCCGCTCGAGGTAATGCGGCACCCGCGGCGCTTCCCGACGCTGCTGCGTTACCGGCGAGCGACGCTCGCGCAGGTGATGGACGACCACCTGGAGGATCCGCGCGCGAAGGCCGTGTTCGCAGCCTTCTGGCCCTACCTCGGCCTGCCGCCGGAACGCGTCTCGTTCCTTTACTTCGCAGCGATGCTGGTCTCCTACGTCGCCGAGGGGAGTTACTACTGCCGCGGCAGCTTTCAGCGCCTGGCGGGGGCGCTCGGCGCAGCGATCGAGCGCGCCGGGGGCGAGGTGCTGTTGCGCAGCCCCGCCGTGCACATCGACCTCGAGAGGGGCCGCGCTGCTGGCGTACGGCTTGCGAGCGGACAGCAAGTGCGCGCGCCGGTCGTGGTCGCGAACGCGGATTTGCGCCACGTCGTCGGCGACCTAATTGACGCCGAGCACGTGCCGCCTGCGCTCCGGCGTCGCGTCTCGAGCATGACGCCCTCGATCTCTGCGTTCGTCACCTACATCGCCACCCGCCTGGATCTGCCGGCGCTCGGCGCCACGCACGAGACGTTCGTGTATGGCAGCTTCGACCACGCCGCGACCTGGCGAGCGACACTTGCCGGCCGCGCCGAATGGTGGACGGCGACGGTGCCGACGCTCGCGGACCCGACGCTGGCGCCGACCGGCACCCACCTAATGACTCTGACGACTCTCGCGCCGTGGGCGGCGCCGAGCGAATGGCGGACCCGCAAGCAGGCCTGGATCGAGCGCGCGCTCTCGCTCGCGGAGCGGCGCCTCCCCGGCTTGTCCGCGTCGCTCGACTTCGTCGATGGCGGTTCACCGAGCACGATGACCGACTACACCGGCAACAGTGAGGGAGCGCTCTACGGCTGGGCGCTCTCGCCCGACCAAATCGGCCCTGGCCGGCCTGGGAACGCGACTGCGATCCCCGGCCTCTGGCTCGCAGGGCATTGGGCTCAGCCCGGGGGCGGCGTGTACGGCGTGCTCTCGTCAGGCGTCAACGCCGCCGCCGCCATCCTCGGGTTGGACAGCGCGGCGAAACTGTTGGCCGAACTCGGCGGCTGAGTCGCGCGCCGCGATCCACTCAGCTCGAAGCTCGCTCCGCGACGAGTTGCGCGCGGAGGATCTTTCCCGTCGCTCCACGCGGTGGATCGGTGCACAGCTCGATGCGCCTCGGAATCATGTGCGGCGGGAGATGCTCGCGCGCGAAGCGCTGCAGCTCCGCCTCGTCCGGGCCGGCGCCCGGCTCGGGAACGACGACGGCGCGCAGCCGCGAGTACGTGTCCGTGCCCGGACCCGGCAGCACGACGACCTCGCGCACACCCGGGTGCAGCGCCAGCACGCGCTCGACCTCGGCGGGGTTCACCTTCTTTCCGCCGACATCGATCACCAACTCGCGGCGGCCGGTGATACGGAGCACGCCGTGTTCGCTCTGGACGCCGAGGTCGCCCGTGACGAAGAATCCGCCGCGCAGCGGGCTCGCGTGCGCGAGGTAGCCATCCATAAGGGTGGATCCGGACACCGCGATGCGGCCCTCGACCCCGGCCGGGACTTCTCGCGCCGGATTCTCCGCATCGTGCGGCAGCACGCGAATCACCGCGTCGCCGAGCGCCAGGCCCACATCCATCGGATCGAACTGCGTGGCGGCCGGATTGTTATAGGTGACCGATCCGAACTCGGTGGCCCCGTAGAACTGCCCGACTGCGATCCCGGAGACAGCGAGAAAACGCTCGTATACCCGCGGAGCGAGTGGGCTGCCTGAAGAGAACACGCGCCGGAGTTCTGGCGCCCGAAAGGCCTCTCCTCGCGACAGCGCGTCGAGCATCACCGGAACCCCGGGGAAGACGCTCGTGCCGTCCTCGCGTAACGCGCGCCGCAAGGCGCCAAGCTGGAAGCCTTCATACAAGTCGACGCAAGCGCCGGCGGCGAGCGCGGCGAGTAGCTGGTCGAGCCCGTAGGAATGACAGATCGGAATCGCGAGCGCGCTGCGGTCGTCGCTCGCGATTCCAAAGGCGCGAGCGGACGAATGCGCGAGCGTGATGAGCCCAGGCGCCGACCGCACCACGATCTTGCTGGCCCCAGTGGTGCCCGAGGTCGGCAGCAAAAGCGCACCCGACTCCGCGAGCGGCTCGAATCGCGACGGCGCGGAAGCGGCCAGTTCCGCCTCGCGCACGATTGGCAGCGCGAGCGATGCGAAGCGCGGGTCGCCCTCGCGAGCGATCGCCAGCGAGGCGCCGGACGCTCGCGCGGCGGCAGCAAGCGCCGCCGCCGGCAGATCCGCCGGCAAGAGCAGCGCGCGTACACCCGCCTGCAGCGCGCCGAGCACCGACGCCACCAGCTCGGGTGTGTTGATCGAAGAGAGAATTACCACGCGCGCGCCGCGCGCCACGATCCCGGCAGCAACGCGCTCGACTCGCTCGCGCAGTTCGCCATAGGAAACGCGCTCATCGACGCCCGCACCGCGGAACCCGCGCAACGCCATGCTGTCGCTGCGGGTGAGGCCGGTCTCGAGCAACGCATCGGCCAGCCGCTCGATCCGTCGCATCGCGTCGCTCCCAGCTCTCACTTCGTCGAAGTAGCGAAGCATTACACGAACGGTAGTAATGCGCGCTCTCCGGCGAGCGCGATGGGTTCGTTTCCAAGCCCCCGATAGGAACGGCGCGTGCGATAATCCGCGCGGGTGTCGGGAGGTTCGAGACCTTTGAGTTCCACCGCCGAATCCGAGCGCTCGATTGCAGCCGCCGGCTCGCGCGCCCAACGATCGCTCGAGCGGCTAGCGCGCATCGCGGCGCACGGCTTCTTGTTCGCACTGTTCGGGCTCGCCTCCCTATTGCTCTTCGGGGTCGTGCTGCCGTTCCGGCTGGCCGTCGCACGCCGAGGAGAACCGCGCGACCTGCTGGCGCAGCGGCTGGTGCACCGCTCAATCCGGGTGTTCTTGCGAATCAGTGCGGCGGTCGGGGTGCTGAGCGTGGCGACGCGGCACACCGAGCGGCTCGCATTTGGACCGGCGTTGGTTATCGCAAATCACCCGACGCTGGCCGACGTCATGCTTCTCCTCGCGCAGATGCCCCAGGCCGACTGCATCGTGAAACGCGCTGCGTGGAGCAACCCCTTCCTGCGCGCGGTCGTTTCTGCGGCGGGCTACATCCCCAACGACACGGCGGAGGATCTGGTCGAGCGTTGCTGCGAGCGTCTGCGCGCGGGACGCTCGGTGATTCTGTTCCCGGAGGGATCGCGCTCCCCACTCCAAGGCATGCGCGCCTTCCAGCGTGGCGCGGCGCATATTGCGCTCGCTTCTGGTTGCTGCGTAGTACCCGTGTTGCTTTACTGCGATCCGCCCGCTCTCAAGAAGGGGCAGCCGTGGTATGCGGTGCCCAGCGAACGGATGCGGTTTCGGGTAGAGGTGGGTCCGCCGCTTCAGAACCTCACCGAGGGAATGGACACGCTGCCCCGCTCGCTTGCCGCCCGACGCGTGACCCACAGGCTTCGTGATCACTTTGACAGGAGACTCTAGAGTGGGTGCGCATCCTGAGCTCGAAGAGGATCTCAAGCGGCTGATCATCGAAGCGCTGGTGCTCGAGGACATGACTCCCGAGCAGATTGGCAGCGAAACCCCGCTGTTCGGCGATGGCCTCGGCCTCGACTCGATCGATGCGCTCGAAATCGCGCTCGCGCTCGAGCAGAAGTACGGGATTACGGTGGACGAGGACGCGGACGAGAACCAAGCGAGGTTCGCTTCAGTCGCCAATCTCGCAGCCTTCGTCACCAACGCACTCGGCCGCTAGCCGTGAAGACCAAGGACGAGGTCGTCGCGTGGCTGGTGCAGGTGTTGGGCGATCAGTTCGACGTGCCCGCCGGCGCGATCGCACCGCAGGCGCTCTTGTCCGACGACCTCGACCTCGACAGCATCGACTCGATCGATTTCGTCGTCACGCTCGAAGAGAAGATGGGCATCCGCGTCGAGGACGAGGAGGTGCGCGGGCTGCGTTGCTTCCAGGACATGGTCGAGCTCGTCTATCGGAAGCTCGCGCCTGAATGAAGCGGCTCGCAGCGTTGCTGGTGCCCTTCTACCCATTCGCAGTCTGGTGGGCGCTCGGGCATTGGTCGCCGCGTTGGGTGGCGCTGCTCGCGTTGTGTTTTGTGGGCTTACGCTGGGCGATAGCGCGCGAGGCGTTCGCCGCGGCCGCTGAGTCACGTTGGGCGTTGCTCGGCGTCGCGGCGTTGTGCGGCGCAACGGTGCTCCTCGATTGGCAACCGCTGCTGCTCTCGATCCCCGTGGTGGTGAGTTCGTTCGCAGCCTGGGTCTTTGGGCGCAGCCTTTCGAGCGTGCCGTTGGTCGAACGCTTCGCGCGCGCCGATCACCCGAGGGAGGTCGTCGACGAACTGACGGCCTACTGCCGCGCCGTCACCCAGGTCTGGTGCGCGTTCCTGCTCGCGAATGCCGTGTTGTCTCTAGCGCTCGCGCTTTTCGCGCCACTCGCGAGCTGGGCGTTCTACACGGGCTTTCTGTCCTACGTGCTGATGGGGGTACTGTTCGCGATCGAGTGGTGCGTGCGACAACCTCACCTACGCGCCGCGCGCGCGGCAGCATCATGCTCCGCGACACAAGCGAGCGCGGGCGTGTGAGCGCTGCTCCCTGGGATCAGCGACCAGAACGCGGCTCGCGCCTCGGGATCAGGATCATCTCGTGGCTCTTCCTGCACGGCGCCAAGCGTGCCGCCCGTGCGCTGCTCTGGCCGGTCGCGGGCTACTTCTGGGCAACCGGTCGCCAGGCGCGGCGCGGCTCGCTCGCGTACCTGCGGAGAATCCACGCGTCGGGAGGGCTGCCGTCCGCTCCTGGACTTCGCCACGTGTTTCTGCACGAACTCGAGTTTGCGCGATCCATCCTCGATCGCGTGGGTTTCTGGCTCGGGGACGCGGGCTCGTTTCAGCTGCGCCTCGTCGGCAACGAGCATCTCGTTCGCGCCAACAGCGCGCAGCGCGGCCTGCTCGTGCTCGGGTCGCACCTCGGTAGCTTCGACGCGATCCGGCTGGTCGCGCTCGCGCAGGCGCCGCTACGCGTGAGCGTGCTGATGTACACCACGCACGCGGCGCGCATCAACGATGCGCTGGGTCAGGACCAGCGAGACGACGCGTCGCGCGTGCGCGTAATCCCAATCCGGCCGGGCTCGCTCGCCCACGTAATTGCGGCGCGCGAGTGCATCCGCCGCGGAGAGGTCGTGGCGCTTCTGGCCGACCGGGCTTCGCCCGGCGCAACCGACGCGCACTCACTCCCGATCCGCTTCCTCGGTGCGACTGCTCGGCTGTCCGACGGGCCGATGCGACTGGCGGCTGCGCTCGGCTGCCCGGTCGTGTTCATGACGGGGTTGCGCTCGGGTACGGACTCGTACGAGATCCACGTCGAGCCGCTGGCCGACTGCGTCACGCTTCCACGAGACGGCCGCGAGGAGGCGCTGCGCGCGTATCTCCAGCGCTACGCCGACGTGCTGGCTCGCTATTGCCTGCTCACCCCATATCAGTGGTTCAACTTCTTTGACTTCTGGGAGCCGACGCCGACGCCGGGCGCTCGAGAGCAGGCCGCCTCGGGGCCGTGACCCTCCGCGTTCTGCGCGGGCCGAGCGCAGAGGTCCCGGTTGGCTCTCGATCCTTGCGCTGGCACACTGCGATTTCTCCACCAGCGGATTGTCATGGCGTTACGCACAGCGTTTCAAATCCAGAGCGACCCGCGATGAAACGCCGGGTGTTAGTCACCGGCGCGAGCCGGGGCATCGGACGAGCCATCGCGCTGCGCCTCGCGCGCGACGGCTTTCGCGTCACCGTGAACTACCGCGAGCGCAAAGACGCTGCCGAGGAGGTCGCTCGCGTCGCGCGCGAGGCCAGCGGCGAAATCGACCTGCTCGGTTTCGACGTCGCCGACCGTGCGGCCTCGAGCGCTGCGCTTTCCGCCGACCTCGCCGCGCACGGGCCCTATTGGGGCGTCGTCGCGAATGCGGGCCTGCACGCCGACGCCGCCTTTCCGGCGATGAAGCCGGAGGCCTGGGATCTCGTGATCCGCACCAATCTCGATGCGTTCCAGCACGTCATTCAGCCGCTCGTGATGCCCATGATCCGGCTGCATCAAGGGGGGCGCATCGTCACGCTGTCATCGGCAGCGGGAATGTTCGGGAACCGAGGCCAGGTGAACTACAGCGCCGCCAAGGCCGGCCTGATCGGTGCGACCAAGGCGCTCGCTCAGGAGTTGGCGAAGCGAGAGATCACCGTGAACAGTGTGGCTCCGGGCTGGATCGCGACCGACATGCTCGGAGAGGCGCATCGCGACGAGCTCGCGAAGCTGGTGCCGATGCGCCGGGTCGGGACGCCGGAAGACGTCGCCGGAGCGGTCGCGTTCCTTTTTTCGCCGGACGCCAGTTACGTAACAGGTCAGGTGATCGCCGTGAACGGAGGGCTCGGCTGATGAAACGAGTGGTCGTCACAGGGATGGCGGGCATCTGTCCGCTCGGCAGCGACTGGAAGACGGTCGGCGAGGGTCTGCGCTCGGGGCGCTCCGGCGTGAGCCGCTGCGAGGAGCTCGGAACGATCGAAGGCATGCGCACGCGGCTCGCGGCACGGGTGCCCGATTTTGTTACGCCCGGAGACTGGCCTCGCAAGAAGACGCGCAGCATGGGGCGGGTCTCGCTGCTCGCGACGCGCGCCAGCGAACTCGCACTCGAGGCCGCCGGGCTTCTCTCGAGCCCCGCCCTGACGAACGGCTCCACCGGAATCTCTTACGGCTCCACCGCGGGAAGCCAGCCCGCGCTCGCGACCTACGCCATGGGTCTCCACGCCAATCGAACGCTGCAGGGCATCATGGCGACGGACTACATCCAGCTGATGAGCCACACCGTCGCCGCGAACCTCGCGCAATTCTTCGGCGTGCGCGGACGCATCATCCCGACCTGCAGCGCGTGCACCTCGGGTAGCCAAGGCATCGGTTATGCCTTCGAGTCGATCCGCTTCGGCAAGCAGAACGTGATGATCGCGGGCGGCGCCGAGGAGTTTCATCTGATCGACGCGGCGGTCTTCGACATCATGTTCGCGACGTCGCTTCGCAACGACGCGCCCACTACGACGCCCCGCCCCTTCGACTCGGCGCGCGACGGCCTCGTGGTCGGCGAGGGCGCCGCGACGCTCGTGCTCGAGGAGCTGGAGCATGCGCTCGCGCGCGGCGCGCCGATCCTCGCGGAGATGCTCGCGTACGGCACCAACTGCGATGGCAAGCACGTCACGGCACCGGATCAGGATGGAATGCGCGGCGCGATGGAGCTTGCCCTCGCGGACGCGTCGCTCGCGCCGTCCGGTATCGATTATGTGAACGCTCACGGAACCGCGACCGAGCAAGGCGACATCGCCGAGAGCCAGGCGACGAGCTCGCTGTTCGGCGCGCAGATGCCCATCAGCTCTCTGAAGAGCTTCACGGGCCACACCCTCGGCGCCTGCGGCGCGATCGAGGCTTGGGCCACCATCGAGATGATGCGCGAGGGGTGGTTCGCCCCGACTCTGAATCTCGAGAACGTCGACCCGCGCTGCGGCGCCCTCGACTACATCCGCGGCGCACCGCGCGTCCTCGATGCTCGCACCGTAATGAGTAACAACTTCGCTTTCGGCGGAATCAACACGTCGCTGGTCTTCCGCCGCTTCGAAGGCTCTCGAAAAGAGGTCTCGTGAAGCATCTCACCACGCAGCTTGGTTTGGCCGCACTCCTGCTCGCGCTAGCCGCTTCGCCAGCGGCGGGCCGCAACACGATTCTCGATCTCGACGTCGAGAGCGCGAAGCACGCAGGGCTCGGCCACGAGAAACTGCTCGCAACGCCCATCTACATGAAGGGCCAGAAGCACCCGGCTGTCGCCAAGGACTTCGGCGTCTTCTCCTCGAACCGGCGCACGAACGCCGCCAACAAGTCGGACGAAAGCGCCTGCCAGGTCGCGTTCCTGTCGGCGCTGATTGCGCTGCAGGGCCGCGCCAACGCAGTCGGCGCGGACGCGGTGGTCGACGTGCGTTCGGTGACGCGCAACAACAACTTGGAGAGCGCGACGCAGTTCCGCTGCGCCTCGGGCGCCATCGTCGCGAACGTCGCGCTCGAAGGCCGCATGGTGAAGCTCGAGAAATGAGGAACACGTGACCGACCCCCTGATGAAATCCCTGGGTCTCTCGCCCGAGCTCCACGCTTATTTGGTCGCGCACGGCACCCCGCCCGATGCGGTGCAGCGCGAACTGATCACCGAGACCGCGAGACTCGGACCGATCTCAGTGATGCAGATCGCTCCGGAGCAGGGCGCGTTTCTCACGCTGATCGCGCGCCTCGTCGGCGCGCGCGAGGCGGTCGAGGTGGGCACTTTCACTGGCTACTCGTCGCTCGCGATCGCGCGCGGCCTCGCGCCCGGCGGGCGGTTGCTGTGCTGCGACGTCTCGACCGAATGGACCGCGATCGCGCGGCGCGCCTGGGAGCGCGCGGGCGTCGCGGATCGCATCGAACTGAAGATTGCGCCCGCCGCCGAAACGCTGCGCGCCCTGCCGGAGAGCCCGCGCTTCGATCTCGCCTTCATCGACGCCGACAAAGAGAACTACGCGGTTTATTACGAGGAGATCCTGAAGCGCACGCGCACGGGCGGGCTGATCCTGGTAGACAACGTGCTCTGGAGCGGCGCCGTGATCGACTCCACCAAGCAGGACGACAACACGCGCGCGATTCGCGCCTTCAACGACAAAGTCGCCGCCGACGCGCGCGTCGACTGCGTGATGACGCCAATCTCGGACGGGCTCACGTTATTGCGCAAGCGCGGCTGAGAAGCACGAACGCCGCCGGAGCGCGTGCTCCGGCGGCGTCTCACGACCGAGCGATCAGAAGCGGTAGAAGAGGCCCCAGCCGATGCTGAGGTAGTCGAAGTCGTCGAGGTCGCCGGTTGCGATGTTGTAGGTGGCTTCGCCAGTCAGTCCGAAGTTCTCGCCCATGTAGAAGTCGATTCCGCCGCCAACCTTCACGACAAAGCTGTTCTCATCGCCGATCACGTTGGTGTTGGCGAACGCACCGCCGAGTCCCCAGAGCAGGAACGGCTGCACCTGGTCCTGCATCAGGAAGAACTTCCCATTTGCGGTGACGAGGGTCGCGCTGAGATCGACTCCGCAGCAATCGACGAAGTCCCCTGAGTATTCGACCTGCCCCTCGACTGCAAACCGCGGATTGAGCCGGAAACCGAGGCGTCCCGAGGCCCCGATGCCCGTGTCGAACAAGCCGCTCGGCGCGTTGTCGAAGTTGTCGATGCTCGCGACGCCGTTCAACACGGCATACAGGCCAGGGCGGGCGTAGTCTTGGCCAAACGCCGCCTGAGCCGCCAGCAGCGCGAGCGCCGTCAGCAAAAACCTAATTTCTTTCATGTGTCCCCCTCGAGTCACCGCAGTATGGCGGCGTGAGGCTGTCCTCAGCGAACGATCGAGCCTCTGTTCAGTGGCGTCACGACAGCGCCGCCCAGAGCATCAGCCGCCGAGCATCACCGCCACGAGTTCCGCCTGGCGATGCACACAAGCCTTCGAGAAAGCTTGCTTCAGGTGGCAGCGGACCGTTTCGATCGAGATGCCGAGCTGAAGCGCGATCTGCGGAACTGTTATGCCTCGCGCCAGAAGGTTGGCGACGCGCGACTCCGCCGGCGTGAAGCCGAAACGCAGAGAGGCGGAACCGGCAGGCTGCGCTTCGCGCTCGCGAACGATTAGGAGTGCAGCGCCGAGACTTGCGCCGAGCGGGAGCACGCGAATCGAGAGCGTGCTGTTCTCTGCCGTGGGAATCTCGAGCTCGGGCGAAGACAGCTGCGAACGAACCGTCTCCGCGATTCGCTCGCGCAACAGCCGGATGCGCGCGCTCGTATTGGCAATGAGCCGGTCCGCGAGCGCGCGCACGCTCGCAGAGCGCGCGATGAGTTCGCGGCCCGCGCGATTCGCGGCGAGCAACTCGCCACCGGGCTGCACCACGAACTGCGCGTCGGGGTGCGCCTCGAAGCTCGCCGCCTCCACTGCGCCGACCGCGCGAGGGCGCGCAAGCGCTGTCGTGTACGGGCGGGCATGCCAGAAAGGGATCGCGACGTTCGCCGGTTGGGCCATGCAAGGCAGATTGCGGGGCAGAGCTCGCGTTTCGCTGTGAAGTGCTTCACAGAGCTCGGTTTTTTGGCTGGGGCGCTCTCACTTTCCGGTCGCGCCGCGCAGCCAGCGAGCGGTCGTGCTCGCCACGTGTTCCCCGTGCGCGCGCGCGGCGTCGAGGTGCGCGGCGACCGGCCCGGCCGTGCCTGCCCGCGGGTTCGTCCAGGCCAGCGGACCCCAGTGACAGCCCGCTTCGAGGTAGGCCGCGAGCCGGTTGTGCATCGGCACGATCAACATGCCGTGCTCGGCGAGGTTCGCGAGCAGCGAGATCAGCGTAAGTTCACCGCCGCCGCGGCCGCCGTTGCCCGCGCTCGCGAAAACCGCGCCCACGCGCCCGATCAGCGCGCCCGTGAGCCAAAGCGGCGCGAGGCGCTCGCAGAACACGCGCATCGACGACTCCATGCCCGCCATGTGCACGCCGCTGCCGAGGATCAGCGCGTCCGCGGCGAGCACCTGCGCGGCGGTCGCGTCTTCAGCGCGCGCGAGTTCCACCTCGGCGCCGGCGGCGCGCGCGCCCTCGGCGACCGCCTCGCCAAGCTTCCACGTGCGGCCCGTCTGCGATGCGACGACGATCAGGATGCGCATACGGCGACGCTAACGCGGGCGGCGCGAGAAGATCACGCGAGGGCTGCGAGCGCCGCCGCGAAGTCGGGCGGATCAGGGCTCTCGGCTTCGACGTCGCGGTACGCGACGAACGCGGCGTGCAGCAGCTGGCGCTGCGCGAGCGGCGACTCCGGCGCCCCGTACGCCACATCGCCTAACACCGGGTGCCCGAGGTGCGCGAGGCTCGCGCGGATCTGGTGCAGGAAGCCGGTGCTCGGCCGCGCCTCGACCAGCGTCGCGTCGCGCAGCTGCGCGAGCGCGCGCCAGCTCATCAGGGTGCGGCGCGAGCGCGAGGCGAAGCTCGCGTCGGAAGCATTCACCACGCGCACGCGCGCCGGGCGGTGCTGGGCGACGGCGAGCTGCAGCACGAGTTCGCCGCCGCCTGATAACTGACCGTGCACGAGCGCGCGATACACCTTCTCGACGCGGTGCCCACGGAACGCGCCCCGCAGTTGCTGCCAGCGCCCCTCCTCGGTCGCGAACAAGAGCGCGCCCGAAGTATCGACATCGAGGCGATGCACCACGCCGCTGCGCAGGCCCGCCTCGCCCGTACCCACGATCTCCGGATGCAGCGCGGCCACGAAGTTCAGCGCGCTGCCGGTTTCGTCGGGCGCGAGCGGGTGCACTGGCATACCCGCGGGCTTGTTGATCGCGAGCCAGCCCGGCCCGCGCGCGAGCACCGGCAGCGCAAGCTCGGGCTGCGCGATCGGCACCTCCTGCGCGCGGCTCGGGAAGCGCTGCACCCCAAGCGTCTGCCCGAGCGCGAGCGGAGTGCCCTTCGCCGCGAGCGCCGCCACGCGCCCGTCGAGCGTGACGCCACCGCGCTCGAGCAGCCGCCGAGCTTCGGCGCGCGAGACGCCGAGCGAGTCCGCCAGAAACGCATCGAGCCGCGCGCCCGCGCGTTCGGGGCCAATCACGAGTATCCGCGGAGCGCCAGCCACGCGCGCGGATGTAACAAAAAGGCAAGAACGTCCCCGGTTGCCTTTTCGAAAAGGCAAGCGGGGACGTTCTTGCCTTTTGGAGCGCGTGGCAGGGGCTACCTCACGCCGATACCTTGCTCCGCTCCCCGCATTCCGAGGCTCCGCGATGCCTAGCCCCGCCCGCACGCGCATCCAGGTCATGGACACGACGCTGCGCGACGGCGAGCAGACGCCGGAGATCTCCTACACGCCGGCCGAGAAACTCCAGCTCGCGCAGATGCTGCTCGACGAAGTGGGGGTCGACCGCATCGAGATCGCAGGCACGCGCGTCTCCGAGGGCGAACGCGAAGCCGCGCGCCAAATCTGCGCTTGGGCGCGCAAGAAGGACTTGCTCTCGCGCATCGAGATGCTCGGCTACGTCGATGGCACGCTGTCGATCGACTGGCTCGTCGAGACCGGCGGCAAGGCACTGAACTTGCTGACGAAAGGCTCCGAACGGCACTGCCTCGGCCAGCTCCGCATGCCGCCCGAGCAGCACCGCAAGCGCATCGCCGACGTGCTCGCCTACGCGCGCAAGCGCAAGGTGAAGGTGAACGTCTACCTCGAAGACTGGTCGCAAGGCGTCAAAGACTCGCCCGACTACGTGTTCGCGATGATGCGCACGCTCACCGAGAACCCGGTCGAGCGCGTTTACCTCGCCGACACGCTCGGCATTCAGGCGCCCAAAGACACGGCGCGCTACGTCGATCTGATGGTCGCGAGCTGGCCGGGCACGCACTTCGAGTTTCACTGCCACAACGACTACGGCCTCGCGACCGCGAACTGCCTCGCCGCCGTCGAAGCCGGCGCGCGCGGCGTGCACACCAGCGTGAACGGTCTCGGCGAACGTGCCGGCAACACGCGGCTGGCAGAAGTCGTCGCGGCGCTGCACGACCACGGCCCGTGGAAAACCGCTGTGAACGAAAAGAAGCTGGTGGCTGTCTCACGGCTCGTGGAAATCGCGACGGGCAAGGATGTCGCGGCGAACGCGCCGATCGTGGGCGCGGACGTGTTCACGCAGACCGCCGGCATTCATGCCGACGGCGACGCGAAAGGCGACCTCTACGAATCGCGCCTCGCGCCCGCGCGCTTCGCTCGCTCGCGCCGCTACGCGCTCGGCAAGATGTCCGGCAAGGCCTCGCTCGACCAGAACCTCGCGAGACTCGGCATCGAGCTCGCGCCCGAGGCGCGCGACGCGGTGCTCGCGCGCGTGGTCGACCTCGGCGACAAGAAACACATCGTGATGCCCGAGGACCTGCGCTTCCTGATCGCTGACGTGCTGAAGACGCCGCGCGAGCAGTTGATGCGTGTCGAGTCCTACGAGGTGACGGTGGGCAGCGGCGTCGCGCCGGCGGCGCACCTGACAGTCGTGTACGGCAAGCAGAAATCGAGCGCGAGCGCGACCGGCGACGGCGGCTACGACGCGTTCATGAAAGCGCTCGCGAAAGCGGTCAAAAAGTTCGATCTCGCGCTGCCGCAGCTGAACGACTTTCGGGTGCGAATTCCTCCAGGCGGACGCACCAGCGCGCTGGTCGAGACGATCATCTCGTGGCGCGGTGAGGACGGCGCCGAGAATTGGTCGACGATGGGCGTGGATTCGGATCAGCTCGCCGCCGCGGTGCTCGCCACGGAAAAAATGCTGAATGAATTGGTTGCGAAGCATCGAGATCGTTCGTGACATGGCGCGGCGATCGAGGGGGCGCGGGCAGGAACCCGGTGGCATCGGGGCCGATTGCCCAGCGGCTGCAGCCGGCGGCGCTGCGCGCCGCGGCTGAGCCGCTTTAACGCGGCGCGCTGCGTGAGCCAAAGGCGCGCTACGGCATTCCTCGGTGCGCTCGGCGTGCTGCTCGCGCTCGCGAGCGCCGCGCACGCGAAGAAGGAAGAGCCCGACCCGCGCTACCAGCCCGCGCAGTCGCTGCTCGAGATCAACGCCGTGCTGCGCCGACACATCCCCGACGACACCTACCGCTTCGCCCCCGCACGCGATTTCACGGGCCGCAACGTCTACCGCTCCTCGTTGTTACGGCTCGAGAACCTCGAGCGCGCGCATGAAGCGGCGCTGCGCGCGGGCACCTGGGCGGAACTGCTGCCGTTCGCGAAGGCCCGCGCGCTCGAGCGGCTGCGCGCCTACGAGATCGCTGCCGCTAGCTACCGGAGAGCGGCGGCTGCGGGCGGTGAACTCGCGCCAGAGTCCCTGCGCAGCGCGGAGTTGTGCGACGCGCTGGTGCTGGCGACGAAGCGCGTGGACGTGCCCGCCGGCGCGAGCGACACGCTGCCGCCTGCTACGGACGCGCTCGTCGCCGCCCGCGAAGCGCGCATCGAAGAACTCGGCGCTCGCCGCACGCAGCTCGAAGAGCTGCACGGGCGCGCGAGCGGAACGCATTATGCCGCGGTGGTGCGCGAGGAGATCGAGCGCAACGATCGCGAGCGCGCGCGGCTGCTCGTCTCGACGCGTCGGCTGTATGCCGACGGCAACGTGCGCGCGCTGGCCGCGCTGCAGCGCATCGCGGTCGAGCACCGCGAGAGCAAGAACGCGAACGCGCACGTGCTCGAGCTCGCGGATTTGTACGCGACACTCGCGCGCGAGTACGTGGAGGAGCAGCCGCCGGAATCGCTGGCGTTCGAGCCGGAGCGCTTCGAAGAACTCGTGAGCTCGGCAGCTCGGCTCTACGAGACCGTCTCGAATCAGGACGGCTCGACGGAAAAACTCGAAGCCGCGCGCCGGCTCGAAGCGTTCCTCGCCTTCACCCTGAGAGTCGATCGTGATCGCTTTACCCCGTAGCGGGCTCGCTGCGCTCATCATGCTCGCCGGCTGTGCTTCGCCGGCGGCGCTGCCGCTCGGGCGCCCCGTCGAAGAAATGCCGCGCTTGTCTGCGCCGTTGCCTGACGAAGCAGATCGCGCGGCGCGCGACGTTGCGCTCGCGCTCTGGCGCAGCGATGCGACGGCTGCGGCGCGCGCGGCCGAAACGCTCGAGCGGATCGACGCCGCGCGCGCGCGAGCGCACTTGCCGCGCACGGGCCTCGCCGCCTACGCGCGCGACGCCGGGTAAGCGCGGCTGCCCGCCGGCCC
>JANNDT010000204.1:0-2005 GCA_031387905.1 Deltaproteobacteria bacterium | reverse complement strand
TCAGGCGCGCCGCGCGTGGCCGCGCGCGCCGCCGCGCCCGCGGGCCCGCAAGCTGGCGAGAAGATCCCCCTGCGCGGCATGCGCAAGACCATCGCCACGCGCATGCACCAGAGCCTGCAATCCACCGCGCAGCTGACGATGGACATGGACGTGCGCATGGATGACTGCGTGCGGCTGCGCGAGCAACTCGTCGCGGAGTGGGAGCCCGAGGGCGTGAAGCCGAGCTACACGGATCTCGTGGTGCGCGCCGTCAGCAAGGCGCTCGCGCAGCACCCGCGCATGAACAGCGTGATGGGCGAGACGGAGATCACGCTGCTGCGCGAGATCCACGTCGGCATTGCAGTGGCGCTCGACGAGGGCCTGGTGGTGCCGGTGATCCGTAACACCTCGGCGCGCGACGTGAAGAGCATCGCGCAGGAGGCCAGCCGCCTCGCGCGCGCTGCGCGTGACGGCAAGCTGAGCATGGACGACTTCGCGGGCGGCACCTTCACCGTCTCGACGCTCGGCATGTTCGGCGTCGATTCCTTCACGCCGATCCTCAACGCGCCGCAGGCAGGCATCCTCGGCGTGAATCGCATCCGCGACGAAGTGGGCTGGGACGGCGACCGCCCGGTGAAGCGCAAGGCCATGCGGCTCTCCCTAACATGGGACCACCGCGTCCTCGACGGCGAGCCCGCCGCGCGCTTCCTCGCCGCCGTCCGCGACTTACTCGAAGCCCCGTACCGGTTGCTCGTGTGACCCAGCAAGTAGCCAAAGCGGGGACGTTCATACTTTCTGGCTACTCGAGGGACAGTGGTGAGGCGGTAAGGGTGTCCCCGCAAGTAACCAACCCGTATGAACGTCCCCGTTTGGGGTACTTCCCGGCGGAGGAGCAGGCTTGAGTCAGCAATTTGACGCGATCGTCGTGGGCGGCGGGCCGGGCGGTTATGTCGCCGCGATTCGCGGCGCGCAGCTCGGGCTCAGCGTGGCGCTCGTCGAGCGCGAGCAACTCGGCGGGATCTGCCTCAACTGGGGCTGCATCCCGACCAAGTCGCTGCTGCACACCGCGGACCTGCTGCGCGAGATGCGCCGCGCGAGTGATTACGGAATCGTCACGGGCGAGATCGGCTTCGACGCGGAGAAGCTGGTGGCGCGCTCGCGCAGAGTCGCCGACCAGCTCTCGCGCGGCGTGAAGGGTCTGCTCAAGAAGAACAAGGTGACGGTGCTCGACGGCGAGGCAAAGCTCGCCGGCCCCGGCGTCGTGGTCGTCGAGAAAGCTGGCGCTCCCGCGCAGGAGCTGCGCAGCGACGCGATCGTGCTCGCGACCGGCGCGCGCGCTCGCTCGCTGCCCGGGCTCGAGCAGGGCGGCGAGCTCGTCTGGACCTACCGCGAAGCGATGGTGCCGCGCGAAATCCCGCAGCGGCTGCTCGTAATAGGTTCCGGCGCGATCGGCATCGAGTTCGCGAGCTTCTACCGCGCGCTCGGCAGCGAAGTGACCGTCGTCGAGGTGCTGCCGCGCATCTTGCCGGTCGAGGACGAGGAGATCTCCGCGTTCGCGCGCAAGGCTCTCGAGAAGGACGGCATCGAGATTCACACCAGCGCGAAAGTGGAGAGCCTCACGCGCGCGAACGGCGGGCTCATTGCCAAGCTCGCAACCGAGCAGGGCGCTCTAGAAGCGAGCTTCGACCGCGCGATCCTCTCCGTAGGTGTTACGGGAAACGTCGAGCGACTCGGTCTCGAGACGACGCGCGCGCGCGCCGAGCGCGGCTTCATCGCCACCGGCGCGCACTTCGAGACCGCCGAGCCTGGCCTCTACGCGATCGGAGATGTCGCGGGCGCGCCGTGCCTCGCGCACAAAGCCAGCCATGAGGGTGTGCTCGCAATGGAGCACATCGCCGGCCTCGCGACCCACGCGATCCGCCGCGAGCGCATCCCCGCCTGCACCTACGCGCACCCGCAAGTCGCGAGCGTGGGGCTCACAGAACGCGCAGCCAGCGAGGCCGGCCGCAAGTTGCGCGTCGGCAGG
>JANNDT010000167.1:0-9140 GCA_031387905.1 Deltaproteobacteria bacterium | reverse complement strand
CCCGTCGCGCGAGCGCTGCTCGTCGCGATGGAAGAGTGGGTGAAGGACCGGCGCGAGCCGCCCGCGTCGATGTGGCCGTCGATCGCGGAGAAAACCCTCGTGCGGGCGAAGCAGCCGCTGCCGAATGCGGTGGAGCGCATCGATTATTCGCGGGTTCCGCCGGTGATCCAAGCGGGCCGAGCCTGGCAGGTGCTGGTGCCCAAAGTGGACGAACGCGGCAACGACCGGGCCGGAATTCGCCTGCCGCAGGTCGCCGCCGCGCGTGGACGCTTCTTGGGATGGAACGTGCGCACGCCAGGATTCGCAGAGGGTGAACTCTGCTTCATCTTCGGGTCGTTCGTGGCGCCCTCACGATTCCGCGCGTTGTTGATCGACGAACCCGCGCGGGTCCGAGAGATGGAGCGAACCGCCTACGAGTTGGGAGAGTCTCGTTTCCTCTTGATGACAGAGGTCTACGGCAACCTCGCTCAACCCTAGACCACACCCTTCTCCCTGAGCGCCGCCAGCTCCGCCGCGCTCACGCCAATCTCGCCAAAGACCTCCGCGTTCGCTTCGCCGAGTTCCGGCGCGAGCGCGCGTTCGCGCTTTGCCATGCCCGACAGCTTCAGCGCGTTGCCGTGGAACACGATCTCGCCGAGCTGCGGGTGCGGGTGGCGCTCGAGCATGCCGCGGGCAACGAGCTGCGGGTCGTCGATCAGCTCGTCGGGTGAGGCGACGCGCGCGCACGGCACGTCCGCACCTCTCGGCCCGAGCGCCGCGAGCGCCTCGTCGCAGCTGCGCGTGCCCATCCACGCCGCGAGGATCTCCGTCAGCGCGGGACGGTTCGCGGCGCGCACACGGTGGTTCTTGAAGCGCTCGTCGCGGCCGAGCTCGGGCTGGCCGAGGCCGTCGCACAGTCTGCGGAACAGCTTGTTACTGGCGGTGCCCACCACGACGTAGCCGTCCTGCGTCGCGAAGCAGTCGTAGGGCGAAGTGAACGGGTGGGCGTTCCCGACGCGCTCCATTTTCGCGCCGATACCGGCGTAGATCGTCGCGGCGGAGTCGGCGATCGCGAAGATGCAGTCTTGGTTCGAGAGGTCGAGCACGCGCGCGACGCCGCTGCGCTCGCGCTCCAGCAGGGCGACCACGACGCCGAGCGCGAGGTAGAGGCCGCCCACGAAATCCCCGGTGGCGCCACCCGCGCGCACGGGCGGGCCGCTCGGGAAGCCCGTCATCGCGAGCAGGCCGCCGGTCGCCTGCGCGACGATGTCGTAGCTCGGCTCGCCCGCGCGCGGACCCGTTTGCCCGAAGCCGGAGAGCGAGGCGACCACGAGGCGCGGGTTGCGCGCCTGCAGCACGTCGGGGCCGAGGCCGCACCTGGCCAGGTAACCCGCGCGGAAATTCTCGACGAGCGCGTCGGCGCGATCCAGAAGTCTCAGTAACAGCTCGCGGCCTTCCGGCGAGCGCACGTCGAGGGTGATCGAACGCTTGCCGCGGTTGTTGTTCTGGAACGAGAGCGAGGTCTGTCCCGGCGGTGACGGGCCGTAGCGGTAGTCGTCGCCCGTGCGCGGCGCCTCGATCTTGATCACGTCCGCGCCGAGGTCGGCGAAGATCGCGGTCGCAAAGGGGCCCGCGACCACGCGCGTGAGGTCGAGGACGCGCAGGCCGGCGAGCGGGCGTCCCGCAGCGCCGGCCATCGCGCTAGAGCGTCACGACCGCGACGATCGCGGCTACGCTGCCGCCGAGCGCGACGAGGTAGAGCAGTCCGCCGACGAGGCCGTCGCTCTTCATGCCGCCGAAGTCGATCCAAACGTGGCGCAGGTGATGTGCGCCGCCCCAGAGTGGCAGCGCCATCGCGGCGAGCGCCACGAGCTTCGCGATCGGGTTCGAGAACAACGCGTACATGCGGTCGTAGGAGAACGCGTCGGCGTCACCAATTAGGTGGAGACCTACGGTCGCGATCCAGGCGGGCAGCACGAAGCCGCCCACCAGCATGCCGGCGCCGAACAGCAGCCAGATGATCGGCTCGAGCTTGAGCATCAGCGCCTTCATCGGAGCACACCTCCGAGGATCACGGCGACGGCGAGGTTCAACGCGACGAACGCGCCGAGCAGGCCCGCGAGCAGGACCGCGTCCGGCGGCCGCTTCAGCGGGCCGAAACGGAACGGCTGCGTCTTCGGGAACAGCCGGAAGAAGCGCACCGTGAACCAGATGAGGCCCACGAGCGCGACCCAGAAGTACGCCTGATAAGCGCCGCCGTGGATGCGCGCCATGAACGCTTCGTACTTCGCCTGTCCGCCACCGAGAGCCAGTACGAACTCGACGACGAGCAACGAGGTGAGCAGCAGGAACGCGCCGCAGCTGCCGAACAATAGATACGGGCCGTAGTTGCCGCGGAGCGGGAAGCCATCGGGCGGCCGCGGATCGGCCGTGCGCGTCGAGCCAGCCACTTTGGGCCGCATCGCGTCGAGGCGCGGGCGTGCGTGGCTCATCACTTGCCTCCGCGCGGCACGACAAAGCTCTTCGCCCAGTCGAGCACGTTGTTGAGCTTCGCCTGCTGAATCGCCGCCGAGGGGTCGACGTGCTTCGGGCACACCTCGCTGCACTCGTTGGCGTAGGAGCACGAGAACACTCCGCCGTCCTGGCGGAAGATCTCGTTGCGCTCGCCGGCGCCGTCGTCGCGCGTGTCCAGGTTGTATCGGTGGCCGAGCGCGATCGCCGCGGGCCCTAAGAAGTCCGGCTCGTTCGAGACCACCGGGCAGGCGGCGTAACAGAGCATGCAGTTGATGCACATGCTGAACTGCTTGAAGTCGTTCAGCTCGTCGGGCGACTGCTTGGTCGGGCCCGCTTCGACCGCGCGCTCCTTCGCGACCATGATCCAAGGCTTCACCGCCTTGACCTTGTCCATGAAGCCTTCGAGCTCGACGACGAGGTCGCGCACCACCGGGAAGTTCGCGAGCGGCGTCACTTCGATCACGTCGCCATACGCCGAGACCGGGTCCTTGCAGGTGAGTTTCGGCTTCCCGTTCACGTTCATGCCGCAGCTACCGCACACGGCCATGCGGCACGACCAGCGGTGCGAGAGCGTCGAATCGACGTGGTCCTTGATGTGGTTCAGCGCGTCGAGAACCTTCGCGTCGGATTCGACGGAGATCTCGTACTTCTGCGTGTACGGCGCTTGGTCCTTGTCCGGGTCGAAGCGCGTGACGATCAGCGTCTTCTTCAGCTGTGCCATTAATACTTCCGCTCCTCGGGAACCCACACGCCGAGCGTGACGGGCTTGGTGCTGAAGCGCGGGCCGTTCGGGCCCCAGTGCACCAGCGAGTGGTGCAAGAACGCTTGGTCATCGCGCTTCGGGAAATCCCGGCGCGCGTGCGCGCCGCGCGATTCCTTGCGCTGCGCCGCCGCCGTGGCGACCGCTTCCGCGCAGTCCAGCAAGTTCGAAAGCTCGAGCGCCGTGGTGAGCTCGGTGTTGAAGACTCGGCTCGCGTCGGAGAGGCTCACCTGCTCGAAGCGCCGCTTCAGCTCGGCGATGTCGCGCACCGCCTTGTCCATCGGCGCCTGCTCGCGATACACGCCGAGGCCGGCTTCCATCGCGCTGTTCATGTCTTGGCGAATGCCCGAGAGCGTCTCGCCGCCGCGCTTGCGCGCGCGCAGCGCGTCCAGCCGCGCGCTCTCGCTCTTCACCTGCTCGAGCAGCGGCGCCTCGCTGCCGGCCATGCTGCCCTTCGCGAGCCCGACGGCGTGGATGCCGGCGCGCGCGCCGAACACGAGGCACTCGGTGAGCGAGTTCGAGCCGAGCCGGTTCGCGCCGTTCAGCGATACGCACGCCGTTTCGCCCGCGGCGTAGAGGCCGCCGAGCGTGGTGGCGCCGTCGATGTTCACGTCGACGCCGCCCATCATGTAGTGGAGCACGGGGCGGATCGGGATCGGCGTCGTCACCGGATCGACGCCCGCGTAGGTGCGCGTGAGTTCGAGCACGAATGGCAGCCGCGCCTCGAGCTTCTCCTTGCCGATGTGGCGCAGGTCGAGGTTCACGTACTTGCCGAGCTTGCCCGGCACCTCGATGCCGCGGCCCGCCTCGATTTCCAGAATGATCGCGCGCGCGATCATGTCGCGCGGCCCGAGCTCCGCCTTCGTGCCGACTCCATAATCGCGCGTCGTCAGGAAGCGCTCGCCCTCGGAGTTGATCAGGTAACCGCCCTCGCCGCGCGAGGCCTCCGTGATCAGGATGCCCGTCCCGGGCAACCCCGTCGGGTGGTACTGCACGAACTCCATGTCCTTCAGCGCCACGCCTTCGCGATACGCCGCCGCCATGCCATCGCCCGTCTTGATGTTCCCGTTCGTCGTGAACGGCCACACCTTGCCGGCGCCGCCGGTGGTGAGGATCACCGCGCGCCCGAGCACCGCCTTCAGCTTGCCGGTGCGCATGTCGAGCGCTGCGACGCCGCCGCACTTGCCGCCGTCCACTAACAACTTCGTCACGAAGTGTTCGTCGTAGCGAACGATGCGGTCGTACTTCAGCGAGGTCTGGAAGAGCGTGTGCAGCATGTGGAAGCCGACCTTGTCGGTCGCGTACCACGTGCGCGGCGTTTGCATGCCGCCGAACGGGCGCGTCGAGACGCTGCCGTCGGCGTTGCGGCTCCACGGGCAGCCCCAGTGCTCGAGCAGCGTCAGCTCCTTGGGAGCCTCCTGCACGAAGTACTGGATGACGTCCTGGTCGCCCAAGAAGTCAGAGCCTTTGACGGTGTCGAAGGCGTGCTTCTCGAGGCTGTCGTCGATCGAGCCGGGTGGAACCGCCGCGGCGCCGCCTTCCGCCGAGACGGTGTGGCTCCGCATCGGATAGACCTTCGAAACCAGCGCCACAGTGATCGTCGGATCCGCTTCACAGGCAGCGATCGCAGCGCGAAGACCCGCGCCGCCGCCGCCCACGATCACGACGTCATGGCGTACGACATCCACCAAAGCGAAACCCTCCCGCCGCGAGGAGCCAAGCCTGAGCCGGGCTCCTCAGAAGGCGCATTGTTTAGCCGAGCGAGTGGGGTGAATCGAGGCGGCGCGTCTCGAAATTGCGGCGCTCGCTGTCGCCGGATTTGCTGGGGAATGCGTGCCCAACGCCGACGTCACGGGGCGCAGCGGCTCCAACTCTCGAGCGCCGGCGCAGACGGCGCGCGCGGGCTCGACGGGTGAGACGCGCAGGTCGCCGGATCGATCGGTGAAACCATGGAGCACGCTTTACCGCGGAGGCCAAGCGAGAGCGCTCCGTACGATTCGAGCCGAATGCGCCCGCCGCCACTTGCGTAGCCGTCGAGAAAATCGACGCGGTAAAGCCGGTCGTACTCGCAGACGCAGGGCGCAGGCACTTCCGCCAACCCGGTCAGCGATTCGATCAGATCGCCGATCACGTCGCTGTGGGTGACGACCAAGAGCGCGCGTGCTCGAGAGCTTTTGATCTTTCGTACGATCGAAGGCGCATCGACTGCCACGCAGCGGCTCACAGAGCGCCCGAGCTGCGACGAGGCTTCCGCAAGGGGCTGCGCCGTGAGCTGCGTTCGCCGCTTGTCGCTCGCGACGATCTCGCTGATGCCCTCGCCGATCAGCCGCTCCGCCAGTGCGCGGGCACGGACCGCGCCGAGCGTGCCGAGCGCGTCGTCCACGTCGTTCGGCTTGTCCGCGTGCCGCACGACGAACACCGTGAGCGGCGGCCCAGCGCTGGCCGCCGTAACGAGCAGAGGCGGCGCGAACGCCAGCAGGAGCCCCGCCGCGAACACGCGCCTCACTGCAGCGGATCGCAGGGGGTCAGTCCGTTCGGCCACTCGTTCGGCTCCGAGGCGTTGCACACGCCGTCGTCCGTGCAGTGGTTTACGAGCTTCCCGCCCGGCGTGAAGTACTCCAGGAGTTGCGCCACCGAGGCGGGGATGAAGCCGCGGCGTCCGTGCGGATCGCACTTGTCGATCTGCACCTGCTCGTTCACGAGCGGCGGAATGAATGGCAGATGCAGTGGGTTGTTGGGATCGAAGGAGCCGGTCGAGTAGACGACGTAGCCAGAATCTTGCGGGCCCTCGAGATCTGGCTGGCCCGCGAGGCCGCGCATCGCCGAGCCCTCGAGCGTGCCGAGCCGCAGCGTGCGCCCCAACAACTGCGAACCGAGGTTCGCAACTTGGTGGTCGTAGAGCGCGACCGTGGCGAGCACTTGCTTGGCGTTCGTGCCCGGCAGCGGGTTCGACGTCACGTGCGTCGCGTAACCCGCGGGCTCGCCGCGCACCCAGAGCTCGTGCTGGAGCCCGAGCCCAAGCGCCTGATCGAGTGCGTCGCGGTTCAGCAGCGTGATCAACGTCTCGAACTGGAGGAACGGTGTCGCGCGGTGGAGCAGCAGCGAGAAGTTGATGGCCGGTACGTCGACGTTGAGCTTGTCCACGTCGGGCGTGAGCGCGGCGAACATCGTGCCCATGATCCCGCCGAGGCTCGCGCCGAAATAATAAGGCTTCGAGTCCGTGCTGATCGCGCCGTGGCCTGGCGAGAGCTGGAATGCGGGATTCGCGTTGAACGCGCCGCGCGCGAGTAACCGTGCGAGCAGCAGCGTGTTCAGTTGACCCTGCCGCAGGCGATCGGGGAGCGCGGGGAAGAGCGTCGGGTCGACGATGATTTGATAGATGAAGGACTGGTCGAGCGGGCTCGCAACGTCGGGTCCTGACAAACCGCTGAAGTTCGTAGCGACGGAGACGAAATCGAAGGTCGTGAGGCCGCGCGACGCCGTCAGCGAGTTCACCGTGCCGATGCCCGTGCCGAACAGGCCGTGGCCGATCACGAGGCCCGGCAGCGGCGCGCCCGCGCGATAGGCGCTGCACGGAATCGCCGCGCCGAAGGGCGCCTGCGTGAGACCTTGCGCGCGCGGCGCTCCGTCGGGGTCGCGGCGCAGGAACGTGGGCACGTTCGCCGCGCTGAACGGATCGCTCTCGAGGAAGAGCGGCACCGAGAACGTGCCTTCGATGCGGCGCCACGTCGGAATGGCCGGATCGGCGCAGTTCGGGTTCACGTCCGTAATAGTCGTGACCGTGAACGGCTGCGCGCCGGCGCCGAGTCGCTCATCGAGCCAGCGCAAGCCGAAGTCGCGCATCTGCAACATCTCGTGCGTGAGCGAGAAGTCGCTCTCCACCACGAAATCGAAGGCGAGAATTAGGTCGCTGCGCGCGACGCCGTAACGCGCGAGACGGTCGAAGAGGGGCGCGAGCTGCTCGGCGCGCTTGCTCACTGCGGGAATCGTCGAGGGCCGCGCGTCGCGAATCGCCGCGAACGCGGGCTCCGCCGCGACCGGCGCGCCGCTCGCGTTCACGAGCCCGCGCACTGCGACGATGTAGCGGTGCCCGGGCGTGAGGCTCTCGCCGGGGCGCAGGAACGTGAGCACGCGCCGTACGTTGCGCGCGCGCGAATCGTTCTCGATCCAGTGATTGATGTGCTCGCCGGTTTCGTAATCGATCAGCAGCGTCGGGCTGTCTTCCTCCAGCCCGCGCGTTCCATACGTGCGCGTCGTGGGGTCGATGCGCGACGCGTTCGACTGCGTCACGTCGACGCCACCGGGGAAGTGCATCAACACCTGAGCGGTCGGGCTGAAGCCGTCGTTGCGCGTGTAGTGCGCGGGGTCGGAGCTAAAGCCGCCGAACTGCGGGAGAAATTGCGCCGCGGGCAGCTCGACGCGGAAACCGGTGGGTGTGCTTGCGGGAACGAGGAAGCGCGAGGACGGGAATGGCAGCAGACACGCGATGTTGTTGAGGACGTCGCACTCATCAGGGTTCGTGAGTGCAGCGAGCTCGAACGTGCTGCGCCCTCTGAACTGCGCGCCGGCAGAGGAAACGTCCGCAACAACCTCGTGCCAGCCAGCGCTGAGGCCAGCGAGCGTGCCCGATGCGCGGCCTTGCAACAGCGCGAGATCCGGCGGCGCGACCGGCGCGCCGTCGACGCTGAGCGTGAGGCTCGCGAGGTCTGCGCTCTCGGGCATCGCAAACGCGAAAGCGACCGCGCTGCCCGCGAGCGAGAACTGTCCGTCTCGCGGGGCCGCGAACACGATCGGGCGCGGGGCGCAGGAGGGAGCGCCAGTCATCAGGAACAACAGAGCGCCAAGCACGACGAAACGAAGCACACGAAACGGCGACAACTGCGACAACTGCGACATGGGCACCTCCAGAGCGCGCATCCTACAGCGCTGCGTGTGCGCGATGGCTGCGCATCTGCGCGACTGCGAGTCGGCGCGCGCTCGCGTGCGCTCTATCGCGCTTCGCATCCGCGCGATCTGCCCTAGCTTGCTCGCGCTCCCCAATCAGCGAGGCCACGTGAACCGAACGCTGCGAGATCCGCTGCTCTGGCTGATGCTTGCGGCGGCGCTTGCACTCGTGCTCCCGGTCGCGCATTGGGGCATTCCGCGCGTGAACGCCGACCACCGCGCGCACGCTTGGGGCAACGACGACCAGGTGCCGCTCGCGCCGCTGGCCGAGCTGCACAACGCGCTCGTCGAGGCGAGACCCGACCGCAACGTCGCCTACCCGATGTTTCACTATCTACTAGTCGGCGGCGCCTACGCGCCCTACCTCGCAGCGCTGAGACTCGGCGGCGATCTCGAGCACCCGAGCGGCGAATATCCGTTCGGCCTCGCCGACCCGGAGCGCGCGTTCCTCGTACTTTCATGGATCGGGCGCAGCCTCTCGATCCTGCTCGCGCTCGCCTGCGTCGCCGGTGTCTACTGGACCGCGCGCACGCTCTTTGGCCGCGGCGCCGGTGTGTTCGCCGCGCTCGCCTGGCTGCTCGCCTTCCCGTTCGTTTATTACGCCCCGCTCGGCAACCCCGATGGCCCCATGCTCGCGTGGACCAGCCTCGGCCTCGCCGCCACTGCCGAGGTGTTACGGCGCGGGCTCACGCCCGGCCGCGCCGCGCTGCTCGGCGCGTTCGTCGCGTGCGCGGGCGCCACCAAGGATCAGTCGGCCGCGAACTTCGTGCTCGTGGCGCCGCTGTTGTTGCCGGACTACCCCGCGGCGCTGCTGTCGTTCTCGCGCTACCTGGCTTTCGGGCTGATTGCACTGCCGCTGGCCTGGTTCGACCGCGCCCGCCTGGCGCAATTCAGCCGTGGCGACTGGCTCGAGGCGCTGAAACTCTCGACCGTCGGTAACCTG
>JANNDT010000145.1:0-6197 GCA_031387905.1 Deltaproteobacteria bacterium | reverse complement strand
CTGCCCGAGGCGCTGCTGCGCCGCGCGCGCCATGTGATTACGGAGAACGCGCGTGTCGACGAGTTCGCCGCGGCGCTCGCAGCGGGCGACCTCGCCGGCGCGGGCGCGCTCATGTGCGCGAGTCACGCCAGCCTGCGCCACGACTACGCCGTCTCGACGCGCGAGCTGAATTCGCTGTGCGCGCTCGGCGACGCGGCGCCCGGCTGCGCGGGTTCGCGGCTCACCGGCGCGGGCTTCGGAGGCTGCACGCTGCACCTCGTCGCGCCGGAAGCGGCGGCGGCCGTCGCGCGCGCACTCGAAGCCGGCTTCGCCGCACAGTTCGGGCGCTCGCCGCGCGTCTGGCAATTGCGCGCAAGCGACGGAGCCCGCGCGTTCACCCCCTGAGGGCGGCCAGCGAAAGATCGGGGTCAGACCCCTTTCTTTCGCTGGGCGGCGGCGAAGGCGCCGTCGAGTGCCTCGCGCAGCGCCCGCGTCGCGCGCTCGGGATCCGGCGCCGCGCAGATCTCGCCCGTCACCGCGACGCCCGCCGCGCCTGCTCGCACGCACGCGGCCGCTCGCTCGGCGTCGATGCCGCCCTGTGCGAGCACGGGAACCCCGAACCGCGCGGCTGCCTCGAGCGCCGCGAGCCCGAGCGGTGCGCGCGACGCCGGCTTCGAGGTGGGCGCGAAGATCGGCGCGAGCTGCGCGTAGTTCGCGCCTGCGGCGGCGGCGCGCGCGATCTCGTCCGCGGCGTGCGCCGAGACGCCGAGCAGCGCGCCGGCGCCGAGCAGCGCGCGCGCTTCGGCGAGCGGCAGCGCGTCGAAGCCGAGCTGCACTCCGTGCGCGCCCGCCGCGAGCGCGACATCGATGCGCCGGTTCACGAGCACGCGCGCGCCTGGATTCACCGCGCGCACTGCAGCCATCACCGCGCGCACGAGTGCGAGCAGCGGCGCGCCGTCGAGATCCTTCTCGCGAACCTGCACCCAATCGGCGCCGCCGCGCACCGCGGCCGCTGCGATCTCAACGAGTTCAGTGCGCGCCGAACGCCGGTCCGTAACAAGACAAAGAATGGCCCGGTCGACTCCGCTTGCCTGCGGCTCGCTGCGCGCTTCGCTTGCCGTCAGAAGCTCGCGATCCCATCGAGCGGGCTCGACGCGTTGGCGTAGAGCCGCCGCGCAATGCGCCCGGCCTCGTATGCGAGCCGCCCCGCCTCGACGCCGAGCCTCATCGCGCGCGCCATCTTCACGGCGTCCTTCGCCCCGGCAATCGCGGTGTTCATCAGCACCGCCGTTGCGCCGAGCTCCATCGCCACCGCCGCATCGCTCGCGGTTCCGACGCCGGCATCGATCACCACCGGCACCTCGACGGTCTCCAGAATGATTCGCAGGTTCGCTGGGTTGCGAATGCCGAGGCCCGAGCCGATCGGTGCGGCGAGCGGCATTACGGCGACGCAGCCGAGCGCCGCGAGCCGTTGGCACGCCACCGGGTCGTCGCTGATGTACGGCAGCACCTCGAAGCCTTCCGCCACGAGGATGCGCGCGGCTTCGATCGTCGCGGCGGAATCCGGGAACAGCGTGCGCTCGTCGCCGATCACTTCGAGCTTCACGAGCGCGTGGCCGAAGAGTTCGCGGCCGAGTCGCGCGGTTGTTATGGCGTCGGCGACGTTGTAACAACCGGCCGTGTTCGGCAGCACGGTGAGGCCGGCCGGGATCGCGCCGAGCACGCTCTGCTCGCGCGGCTTGCTGAGGTCGACGCGGCGCAGCGCGACCGTAATCATTTCGGCGCCGCTCGCCGCGGTCGCCGCGAGCTGCACGGCCAGCGACTCGTACTTGCCGCTGCCCACGATCAGGCGCGAGCGGAACGAGTGCGACCCGAGTGTGTAGGTCTCGGACATCTCAGCCTCCTCCGACCGCTTCGAGGATCTCGACGCGGTCGCCAGCTTGAAGAAAGCGCGCGCCGTAGGTCGTGCGCGGAACCACAACGCGGTTCAGCGCGATTGCGATGCGCCGGCCCGTCAGCCCGAGCGCAACGACTAGATCCGCCAGCGACGCTCCGGCCGACAGCTCGCGCGGCTCGCCATTCACGGAGATCGAGAACGCGCTGCGCAGAGTTTCGGAAGTCGCATCCACAGGCAGGGCTCACAGGCAGGGCGCAGCGCGCAACAAGGTCCAGTGAGCGCCGCGAGAAACCGACACTATTCGGGTGCTTGGGCAGTGTCAAACCAACTACGGGCAGGACGAAGAGCAAACGCGCCGTCTCGTTAACGTGCTTCCACCAGACCATGGCGCGAGGCCGCAAGCGAAGCGCGCAGCGAGGCGCAGTCTTCGGAGCCGAGCGAAGTAAACAAGGAAGATTGCGAGCGCGAGACGCCACACTGCAGGCAGTGCTCGGCGGTCACCTAGTGCGGAGAGAAGATGCGCCCCACCGTCGCGAGCATCCACCAAGACGCGCTCGCCCAGAACTTTGCCGAGGCGAAGCGGCTCGCGGGCGCGCGCGAAGTGATCGCGGTCGTGAAAGCCGACGCGTACGGACACGGCGCGGTGCCGGTCGCGCAGCGCCTCGCGTCCGCTGGCTGCCGCAGCTTTGCCGTGACGACCATCGGGGAGGCCGCGCAGCTGCGCAGCGCGGGCGTCGAGCAGACGATCCTCGTGCTCGGCGGCGTGCACGACGCCGGTGAGGCCGACGCGGCGGTCGAACTCGGCGTGACGCCGGTCGTGCAGCACGCCGGCCACCTCGCTCTGCTTCGCAAGGCCGCCGCCGGGCGCAGCTGCGCGATCCCCGTTCAGATTGAGATCGACACCGGCATGGCGCGCATGGGTATCTCGCCCGAGGAAGCGCCCACGCTGATCGAGGGCCTTTGCCGCGACAAGGCGTTCGCGCTCGACGGCGTCTACTCGCACCTCGCGTGCGCGGACGAGGCCGATCTCGCCGCCACGCAGCGCCAGCTCGCGCTCTTTGCCGAGGTGCTTGCGGCGCTGCGCTCGCGCGGCGTCATGCCGCGCCAGGTGCACGTCGCGAACTCGGCGGCGCTGGCCGCGAGCGCGGCGCTCGAAGCGCTAATGCCCGCCGAGGTGAACGCGGTGCGACCCGGGCTGCTTCTGTACGGCGTCGCGCCCGCGCCGCATCTCGCCGGGGCCGCGCGGCTCGCCCCCGTCATGAGCGTGCGCACACACGTCGCGAACGTGCGCTGGGTGCGGCGCGGCGATCCGGTCGGGTATGGCGCGACCTTCCGCGCCAAGCAGCGCGGTCGCATCGCGACGCTGCCGATCGGCTACGCGGACGGCATCCCGTGGTCGCTCGGCAACCGCGGCTTCGTGCTGCTGCGCGGCCGCCGCGTTCCGATCGCGGGCCGCGTCTCGATGGATCTGATCACGCTCGACGTGGGCTCGAGCCCCGTCGAGATCGGCGACCCGGTGCTCGTGTTCGGCGCATCCGCAGACGGGAGCGCCACGCTGCGCGTCGAAGAAGTCGCCGACGCCGCGGGCACGATTCCGTACGAGCTACTCGTGCGCGTCGGCGCCCGCGTACCGCGCGTGCTCGAAAACTGACGCTGTTCCTCGCGCGCTTCGCGCGGGGACTCGCGCGCGAAGCGCCTGCGGATACCCTGCGCCCGCTTTGTCAGCCGCAACGAAAATCCCTGAGAAGCCTGGGCACGTTGGGTTTCACGCGTCGTTGCACGACGTGTGGAAGAAGTTCGGCGAGCGCAGCGTGCTCGAGGGCGTATCGCTCGAGGTGCGGCCCGGCGAAATCACCGTCGTGATCGGCGGCAGCGGCTGCGGAAAATCGACGCTGCTGCGCATTTTGCTCGGGCTCGAGCGCTACGAGCGCGGCAGCGTGCGCCTGTTCGGGCGCGAGGTGAGCGCGCTCAGCCGCGTCGAAGCGAGCCAGCTGATGCTTCAGGTGGGGATGCTGTTTCAGTTCGGCGCGCTGTTCGATTCGATGACGGTGGGCGAGAACGTCGGTTTCGCGCTGCGCTACGTGCAGCGCCGTCCCGAGGCGGAGATCGCGGAGCGCGTGCGCGAGAACCTCGCGCACGTCGGCCTGCGCGACATCGAGGAGCTCTTCCCCTCGCAGCTCTCGGGCGGCATGCGCAAGCGCGTGGCGCTGGCGCGCGCGATCGCGCACAAGCCGACGCTGCTCTGCGTCGACGAACCGACCACCGGCCTCGACCCGATCATGTCCGACACGATCAACCAGTTGATCCTGCGCCTGCGCGATCGGCTGGGCGTGACGGTGCTGTGCATCACGCACGATCTCGTCGCCGCCTTCAAGATCGCCGACCGCATCGCGGTGCTGCACGAAGGCAAAATGGCCGCGTTCGGGACGCCGGATGAAGTGCGCGCGTCGGAGAATCCGGCGGTGCAGCAGCTCATCACGGGCCGCTCGCACTCGATCAACGGACAAGACCCGGCAGGCCGCATCGTCAGCAGGTAAGTTCCGCCCCTCGTTTTCTCTCGGAGTGGGGCGAGACGGCGGATGCGCGTGCTGATCATCGGTTCTGGCGGTCGCGAGCACGCGCTCGCGTGGAAGCTTGCGCAAAGCCCGCACGCAGAGGCGATCTTCGCGGCGCCGGGCAGTGACGGAATGGCGCGCGTCGCGGTGTGTTTGCCGGACGTCGCCGTGCTCGATGTCGCCGCCCAAATCGCGGCCGTGCGCCAGCAGCGCATCGACCTCGTGGTGATCGGGCCCGAGGATCCGCTCGCGCATGGCGTCTCGGACAAACTGCGCGCGGCAGGCATCGCGGTGTTCGGTCCGTCGGCCGCAGCGGCGCGGCTCGAATCGAGCAAGGGTTTTGCGCGCGCGTTCATGGCGCGCCACGGCATCCCGCAGCCGCGCTTCGAGGTTTGCGGCGATGCCGAGAGCGCGCAGCGCGCGATTCGAGCGCGCGGCGGCAAGTGCGTCGTCAAAGCCGACGGGCTCGCGGCGGGGAAGGGCGTGGCGGTGTGCGCCCGCGAGGCGGAGGCGTTCGCGGCGCTCAGCGAGATGATGGACGCCCGGCGCTTCGGCGCGGCGGGCGCGCGCGTGGTGGTCGAAGATGTGCTCGCTGGCGAAGAGGCGAGCTACCTGGTTGTTACGGACGGCGAGCGCATCGTGCCGCTCGCGCCGGCGCAGGATTTCAAGCGCGCGCTCGACGGCGATCGCGGCGAGAACACCGGCGGCATGGGCGCCTACGCGCCCGCGCCGCTGGTGTCCGAAGCGATCGAGAAGCGCGTGCTCGAGGAAATCGTGCATCCGACGCTGCGCGGCATGCGCGCGGACGGCATGCCGTTCTCCGGCGTGCTCTACGTCGGCCTGATGATCGACGCGAGCGGCGCGCCCTCGGTGGTCGAGTTCAACTGCCGCTTCGGCGACCCCGAGACGCAGGTGCTCGTCGCACAGATGGACGGCGATCTCTTGCCAATGCTCGACGGCGCGGCGCGCGGCGAGCTCGACGCCTCGTTGCCGGCGCGCGGCGAGGGCGCGGCGATGTGTGTGGTGCTCGCGTCCGGCGGTTATCCGCGCGAGTTCGAGAAGGGTAAGGCGATCCGCGGGCTGAGCGCTGCGGAGCAGATTCCCGGCGTGGTCGTGTTTCACGCGGGCACGAAAAAAGCCGACGGCGAGTTCGTGACGAACGGCGGCCGCGTGTTAGGGGTGACGGCGCGCGGCGCGAACTTCGCGGAAGCCCGCGAGCGCGCCTACGCCGCGGCGGATCGCATCGCGTACGAAGGCCGCCAGTTTCGCCGCGACATCGGCGCGCGCGCGCTCGCGAGATGACGTCGCTGAGCGTCGCGGAGGCGGCGCAGCGCATTCGGCGCGGGGAGCTCGTCGCGTATCCGACCGAGACGGTCTGGGGGCTCGCCGCCGACGCTCGCAACGCCGCGGCCGTCGCGAAGCTGCGAGCCTGGAAGGGGCGCGACGCGGAGAAGCCGATGGCGGTGCTGGTGGGCGGCCTCGCTGCGCTCGCGGAGTTCGGCGCCGAGCCGACGCCGCTCGCGCAGCGGCTTGCTGCGAAGTTCTGGCCCGGCCCGCTGACGATCGTCGTGCGCTGCGCGGAGTCGTTCGCGCCCGGTATCGCCAGCGCGGACGGCGGCGTCGGCTTTCGCTGCTCGCCGCATCCGGTGGCGCAGGCGCTGGCGCGCGCGGCGGGAGTGATTACGGCGACGAGCCTCAATCGCTCGGGCGCGCCGGCGTGCGCGACGCGCGCAGAGGCGGAGCGCTGCGCGGGCGACGCGATCGCG
>JANNDT010000082.1:0-2223 GCA_031387905.1 Deltaproteobacteria bacterium | reverse complement strand
CGCGATCTTAGCGACGGCTGCGGCCCACGCATATGCCTTGCCGACTCCAGCAACGATTGCGGCGGCGTTCATCGCAGCGATCAATGCGGCGGCCAAGGACGCGATGCTGCGAGTCCTGGAACAATTTCACGAGACCGCGTTCCCCGTAACTCTCTCGCCCGACCTGGCCGGTCCGCCGTCGGACTTCTCGCCATTCGACATCAGCCAGTTTGGGGAGTTCGGGTGCTTCGGCTTCGGGTGCAGCGGAACCCCCGTGGTCGTGTGTGACGGCGATGCTTGTTGATAAACCCAAGGAGGATCGGACATGAGACGAGAGGCTCTCGTTGTACAGCTCACGGGCTGGTTCACGCTGGCGCTGAGCGTCTTTCAGGTGATCTCGCGGTCGCCCTGGTTGTCCTCGGGCGGCAAGCCGCTCGATGCGAGCGATGCCGCGCCTTACGGAATCCTGTGCGGCATGGGCCTCTCGGTCGCCGGCAAGGCGCTTGCGCGTATCGAAGCCGCCTTGGAAAAACGGGACGATCCGCGGCCGCGCTGAGGTTCCCGAAAGCTCGCAGCCTGGATCGACGAAAATGCCAACGCCCAGCCGGGCTCGTCGCTGGCCAAGCTGCTAACCAACTCCGCTGTGCCGAAGACACCTCCGCGCAAGACCGCCCCCGCCTATGCCCAAGCCGGCGTCGACCTCGACCGCGACGAGAGCTTCATCGATTCGATCAAGGACATCGCGCGCGCGACGCATCGGCCCGAGGTGCTCGCTGGCATTGGCGGCTTCGCGGGCATGTTCAAAACGCCCGAGCGCTACAAGGATCCGATCCTGGTGGCGAGCACCGATGGGGTCGGCACCAAGCTGAAGCTCGCCGCGCAGCTCGGGAACTTCGGCACGATCGGCATCGACTGCGTCGCGATGGTGGTGAACGACATCGTCGTGCAGGGCGCCGAGCCGCTCGTGTTCCTCGACTACCTCGCGATGGGGCAGCTCGACCACGAGCTCGGCCAAGAAGCGCTGCGCGGCGTCGCGGAAGGCTGCCGCCGCGCGGGCTGCGCACTGCTCGGCGGCGAGACCGCGAGCATGCCGGGCTTCTATCCGAAGGGTGAACTCGAACTCGTCGGCTTCGGCGTCGGCGTGGTCGAGCGCGACAAGGTGATCGACGGCTCGTCGATCTCGCACGGCGACGTCGTGATCGGCCTCGCCTCCTCGGGCGTGCACAGCAACGGCTACACGCTCGTGCGCGCCGTCGTCGACGCGGGCGTCCTGGCGGGCAAGTTCGACCTGCGCGAGGCGCCACCCGAGCTGAACACGTCGCTCGCCGCTGCGCTGCTCGCGCCCACGCGCATCTACGTGAAGCCGGTGCTGAACGTCACGCGCGATTTTCAGGTGAACGGCATCGTGCACATCACCGGCGGCGGCTTCGACGGCAACATCCCGCGCGTCCTGCCGAAGGGCGTGCGCGCTCGAATCGACCCCAGCAGCTGGCCGCGGCCGCCGATCTTCGCGTTCCTCCAGAAGCACGGCGAGATTTCCGAGGACGAGATGCGGCGCGTCTTCAACCTCGGGCTCGGCATGGTGCTGATCGTGCGCCGCGATCAGGCGAGCGACGTGATCGATCGCTTCGCTGCGCTCGGCGAACGCGCGTACCGCATCGGCGTGATCGAGAAGAAGGCCGAGGGCGAAGCGGGCGTGCTGTTCGAGGACGCGCCGGCGCGAGGCAAATGAGCCGGGGCCTGCCGCAGGCGGCGAGCCAGCGCGCGCGCCGCTGGGACGTCGTCATGCTCGGCGGTTCGCTGCCCGGTCTCGCGGCGGCGATCCGGCTCGGCATGGGCGGACTGCGCGTCCTCGTAATCGAGGAAGAGGCAGCCGCCAAGACGCCCGATTTCGTGCGCGAGCCGTTCTTCCTGCCCGGCGGTTTTGGCGACGGCGTGGTGGACGCGTGCCTGCGCTCGCTCGGCATCCCGGTGATCGACCGCCGCGAACTCGTGGCCAGCGATCTCGCTTATCAGGTGCTCCTGCCGGACGCGCGCATCGACGTGGGAAACGCGCACGTGACGGCCGAGGAGTTGTCGGCCTGGGGCCTCGCGAAGCCCGAGCTGGCGCAGGGCTTGTTACGGCAACTCGCGGAAGCCGCGCGCGCCGAGGGCGAGGCGCTGCTGGCCGCCGACCCTGCGCGCGGGCACGCGCTGCGCATGGGCAAGCGCGCGCCGTTGCAAATTGCAGCGCGCGGGCTGCCG
>JANNDT010000301.1:0-4548 GCA_031387905.1 Deltaproteobacteria bacterium | reverse complement strand
ATCACCACGCTGCGCCTGGAAGGGGTGATGGGTATCCGGCTTGCGGAGGTGCGCGAGTCCGAACAGTCCGTGACTGCGATAGCGCAGCGCGTCGACCAGGACGCGGAGATTGTCTCCGTCAGCTGTCGGTAGGGCGCCCATCAAGACAGCCGGAATCTCCAGCCGAACTTCGGCGGCTGCAACCTGGGCTACGCGCTCGACTGAGCGCTGACTCGACCCAACGCCGCGCGTCTCGGGAGGGACGCGCGGCTCGCGCTGCGCGGGCGCGCATGGCGGCTTGCGGGATTTGCCGCTGCCATCGTTGCCGCCTCTGCGCAGTGCTTCCATGAGGAGGCCGCTCCGTGTCCAGCACCAACGTGTGCTCGGGCAAATGGAAGGCTGCGAGCTGCGCAACGAGCGCGCCCGAGATCCAAGTCGCCGCCTTCAACTTCACCGCGTCGTGGTTCGACTGCTTTCCTTCAACCCATCCCGGTCGAGATACCGCTCCGCCATGCTTCCATTCGCACTCTGAGTGACCTGCGGTCGCAGGTCGGTGCACATTGGGATCCGAACCGAACGGGTGCTGCCATCTCACGGCCGAGCTCGAAGGCTCAGCACTGCGCACGCAGTCACCCGGACGGGGCGGTTCGTTGGTTCTCGATTGGAATGGACTGAGTTGGTATCCGCTGCACGGAGCGGTGGTTGCGGGTGCGCGATCGCGCTGACACAGCGGCGGGATGGCGAATCGGGTTTGGGTGAAGAGGGTCGAGGATTGGCGGAAGAGCGGTCTGTCGTCGGTCGCGTTCGCTGAGGGGAAGGGCTTCAGCGGCGGCGGGCTGCGCAGCATGGCCCACGTGCTTGGCGAAGAGCCGGGGTCGAAGGAGATCCGCCTCGCGCGCGTCGTTCGGCCGCAGCGATCACCGCCACCGCCGACGCCACCGATGGGACGGGCGGCGGTGGTCGTCCCGGGCGCGGCGATCACAGTGGTCATCGATGGGGCACGGGTGGAAGTGGGTCCCGGTGCTTCGCGAGAAGTACTGGCGATGGTGCTCGACGCCCTGGCCGAGCGGAGCCGGGGATGATTCCGCGCGGCGTCGAGGTGTTCGTCGGGCTGGAGCCGATCGACCTGCGGTGGAGCTTCGACCGGCTGAGCGGCGTGGTGATGGAGAAACTGGGCCGCGACGTTCGAGGCGGCGCGTTGTTCGTCTTCTTCGGGAAGCGGCGCGCGGCGCTGAAGGCCATCTTCTTCGACGGGAACGGGCTGTGCCTCTTCTACAAGCGGCTCGACAAGGGGAACTTCCGGCTGCCCGAGCCGCGGCACAACGGCGAGCTGACGGTGGTGCTCGAAGAGCGCGAGCTCGACGACCTGCTCGAGGGACTGACGCTCGAGCAACCGAAGCGGAAGACGCGCGGCAAGGTGCACTGAGCGGCGTGGCTGACGTGGCACGGAACTTTCGCTTCTATATAGAGAGTGGGCGACGACACCGCGACGAGTGCGAGCACCGATGCGCTGAAGGCGCGCGTCGTCGAGCTCGAGTCCGCGCTGGCCGCGAGCAACAACGCGCTGGCGACGGCCCGTGGCGAGCGGGACAAGCTGCGCGAAGCATGGCAGGCGGTGAAGTTCGAGCTGGAGCTGCTGAAGAAGCGGCTCTTCGTCGCGAAGGCCGAGCGGGTCGACGTCGAGCAGCTTGAGCTGGAGTTCGCCGCGAAGCTGGCCGAGCTCGATGCCTTGTCGAAGCGGCTGCAGCCGCTGCCGGCGTGGATGATGGCGACGGTGCCGGGCGAGTCGGACCCGGGCGCGGGCCCGCCGACGAAGAAGAAGACGGGCGGCCGCCGCGACGTGCGCGAGCTGGAGTTGCCCGAGGAACGCATCGAGCTGGCGGACCCAGTGACGGGCGAAGTGACGAAGCAGCTCGGCTACGAAGAGAGCTACCAGCTGGCGTGGCGCAAGGGCGGCTTCGTTCGCGTGGTGGTTGCACGGCGGAAGCACGAGCAGGCGACGTCCGAGGCCGAGCAGCGCGCGGGGGCGGGCCCGACGAAGGTGGTGACGGCGGCGAAGCCGGTGGAGACATTCCCGGGCCTGCTCGCGGCGCCGTCGCTGCTCGCGCACATCGCGGTCGACAAATACTGCGACGGGCTGCCGCTGCACCGGCAGCAGGAACGCTTCACCCGGGACGACGTGAAGCTCGACCGCGGGACGATGTCGCGGTGGATGGAGGACCTCGGCAACACGCTCGGCGCGACGCTGGTGGCGGCGGCGCGCACGCATTTCCTCGCCACCGCGTTCAGTTTCCTCACCGACGCGACCGGCGTGCTGGTGCAGCCGCTGAAGTCCGACGCGAAGAAGAAGCGCCAGCCGTGCCGCCGCGGCCACTTCTTCGTTCAGCTCGCCGACAAGGACTTCGCCTTCTTCGAGTACGTCCCGCGCGAGACGTCCGTCGCAGTGGCCGAGCTCTTCAAGGGCTTCTCCGGTTACATCCAGGCTGACGCGAAGAGCGTGTACGACGTGCTCTACCCGTCACCGAATTCCGAGCCCGACGAAGACGACTGCTTAGAGGTGGGATGTTGGTGTCACGCCCGCAGACGTTTCTGGGAAGCGGCCATCGCGAAGTGCGCCATTTCGCGCGAGGCCCTCGTGCGCATCCAGCGTCTCTTCGAGAACGAAGAGAAGTGGAAGGGCCTTCCGCCCGAGCACGTGAAGGCGCTGCGCGACGAGCGCACGCGCCCGCTGCTCGATTCCTTCTTCGCGTGGGCGACCGCCGAGTACGCGAAGGTGAAGGACACCCGCGGCCTGCTGCGCAGCGCGCTCGGCTACGTCGTGCGGCAGCGCGCAGCCCTGTGCCGCTTCCTCGAAGACGGCCGACTCGGGCTCTCGAACAACGCCAGCGAGCGCGAGCTGCGTCGAATCGCAGTCGGCAGAAAGGCGTGGATGTTCGTCGGCAGCGATGACCACGCCCAGGCCGCGGCCGCGCTCTTCACCCTCATCGCAACCTGCAAACTCCACGGCCTCGAGCCCGAGGCCTACCTGCGCGACGTCATCCGCGTTCTCGGCGCGTGGCCGACCGACCGGTACCTCGAGCTGTGTCCCCACGCGTTCGCCGCCACCCGCGCTCGCCTGAACCCCGCCGAGCTCGCGCTCGAAGTCGGGCCGCTCACCATCCCGCCCGCGATCACCGCGGCGCCGACCTGACCGCGCTCAACTCGCGGCGGTGCGCAACCACCGCTCCGTGCAGCGGATACCTGAGTTGAGCAGTCCCCTTTTCCTCGACGTCTAAGCTGCCTTCGCCCGGTACCCGAGCGGCTTGTAGTCTTCTCCCGTCACCCAGAGCCGGTGCATCAGCACCGCGAGCTTCCTCGCGACTGCCACCTTCGCCCTCTGACGCGCATTCTTCCCCCCGCGCTCGGCCAGCTTCAGTCCCCACCGCTTCAGGTCGCTGTCCTTGCCGAACGGGCCCAGCACGTAGTTCGCAGCATTCACCAGCAGCCGCCGGGTGAAGCCGTCGCCTGCTTTCGTGATCCTCAGCTGCTTGTCCGAATCCCCCGACTGGTCTCTGCGAGGCCGCAGGCCGAGGAAGGCTCCGACCGTTCGACTCTTCTTGAAGCGGGCCTTGTCCTCCAGCGTCAGCAGGAAGACGAAGGCGGTGAGGGTCCCGACTCCATCGATCTGCGTGATCAGCTCCAGGTCCGGGTAGCGCTTCGCAATCTCGTCGATCGTCTTCTCGTGCTGTTGGATCTGTTCGTGGATCGTCTTCAACGCGACGAAGAGCGGTGTCAGGGCCGGCTTCAGTGGTTCGGGGATCGCCGCCGGAGCCTTGTTGTGGAAGACCACCGCTCCGCAGCTGGGCAGCCGAGCACCAAAGCTCTTCACCAGGCCGCGGATCTGATTGATCAGCCTGGTCCTGCAGCGCACCAGCACATCCCTGGCTTTCGCAACTGCAAGGTCGGCCTGGGCTGCCTCCCCGCGGTGCTTGATGGGTGCGAGCAGGTTGAGATCCGCTCGAGCCAGTCGAGCGAGCAGCTCCGCATCGGTGCGATCGCTCTTCGAGTCGCTGCTCGAGATCAGCGCCAGCCTTCGCGTGTTCGCCACCGTCACTTCGTGGCCCAGCTTCTTCAACAGCGCGCTGACCCAGCGCGAGTGGGTGCCGTTCTCCAGCGCGATCTTCGCCGGCGCCCGCGTGAAGAACTTCTCCAGCGCTGCCGGCGTCGTCGCCACGCGCTTGGGAATCTCCGTCGTCCCGTCCGCTCGGGCGATGAACAGGTCGCAGTGTTTGTCCCCGAGGTCGCATCCGATCGTGTCTCTCGCAACATCCGCCATGGTCGTTCTCTCCTTGCAGGTTGAACTGCGTGCCCAACCCGGACGGTAGATCCGGGTCGGAGAGAGCGGCCTCCTCATCCCATCTCACGGCCAACTGCGGCCGCTGTGCGCTGTGCTCGGCCTCGGCTCGACCTCGCGAATTCCTGCTGCGCCGTCCGAGGCGTGGGGAGCCCGTGCCTCTGAGCATGCACGGGCGTTGGGTGAATTCGCCGATGGGGAATCGCAGCATCGGCACCGCGACGCGCACAACCTCG
>JANNDT010000045.1:0-5020 GCA_031387905.1 Deltaproteobacteria bacterium | reverse complement strand
AGCACCTTCTCCGTGACGCGCAGCGCGCCCGCCCCGCTCGACCTCACCACGACCTCGCTCGACTTCACGCAAATCTTGATCGGCGGCGGCGACATGGTCTTCGACGACGTCGTCGTCAGCTTCGGCCACTGACCGCGCGCGGGGCGGAGAGCGCGATGGAGGCAGGGCGGTCCGAGATTCCCTATGCGGGCTCGACGGTGATCGCGCTCGACGCCGCGCACTTCGCCGCCATTGCGCGCTCGGTGCGCCTGTTGTTCGCACTCGCGCACTCGCCGAGTTATCAGGCGGCGCTGGCGCCGGGCGCGGACGACGTCGCGCGCCGCGAGCCGGGCAACTTCGGCGTATTCATGGGTTACGACTTCCACATCACGCCCGAAGGCCCGCGCCTGATCGAGGTCAACACCAACGCGGGCGGCGCGCTGCTGAACGGCCTCCACACCGCCGCGCTCTGCGACCCCGAGAAGCTCGCGTGCGTGTGCTCGCAACTGCTCTCGGTGGACGCGCTCGAGAGCGACATTGTCGGCACGTTCACCGCCGAGTTTGCGAGAGCTCGCGGCGGTGATGCGCGGCTCGCCCACGTGGCGATTCTCGACGACGCGCCCGCTCAGCAGTTCCTCGCGCCGGAGTTTGCGCTGTTCCGCGAGCTGTTTGCGAGCGCCGGCATCGAGGCGCGCATCGCGGACACGCGCGAACTCGCCGCGCGGCCGGGCGGCGGCGTCGCGCTCGCAGACTGGCCCGTCGATCTCGTGTATTTGCGCGACACCGATTTCGCGCTCGCCAGCGAGCGCACGCGCGTGCTGCGGGGCGCATACCTCGCGGGCACAGTGGTTGTTACGCCCTCGCCACGCGAGCATTTTCTGCTCGCCGACAAGCGGCGCCTCGCGCTCTTCTCTTCCTATGAGCAGTTGCTCGCGCTGGGCGTCGCGGACGAGGACGCGCGCTTCCTCGGCGAAGTGATCCCCGAGACGCGCCTGCTCGCGGCGATGGAGCCAGAGCGCGTTTGGAGCGAACGCGCGCAGTGGGTGTTCAAGCCCGCCGCCGCGTTCGGCAGCCGCGCCGTGTACCGCGGCGACAAGATCTCGCGCAAAAAGTTTGCCGAGGTCATCGCCGAGCCGGGCTACGTGGCGCAGCGCTTCGCGGTGCCCGGCTCGGTGCGCGTAACGACCCTCGACGGCCCGCGCGAGATGAAGTTCGACGTGCGCGCCTACGCCTACCGCGATCGCGTGCTGCTGCTCGGCGCGCGCGTGTATGCGGGCCAGGTGACGAACCTGCGCAGCCCGGGCGGCGGGTTCTCGGCGATCTGCGTCGTGCGCGCGGGCGAGTGTTAAGGACGTGCCTGCGCGCGCTCGCAAGCGACCATCTCTCGGGTAACGCGCGCGGCCCGCCGACTATGCTTCGATGACACCGCGATCACGCGGCGAGGCGCCGAGAGCCATGCGGATCCACCAAGTGAGCGTCGATTTCGTCGCCGAAGAGGACCGGCTGCGCTTGCGGATCGCGACCACCGAAGGCGCGGAGCTGCGCTTCTGGTTGACGCGCCGTTACGTGCGGCTGCTCTGGCCCGCGCTGCGCAGCCTCGCCGAACTCGCGAACCCGGTCGTGCAGAAGGCGCCCGCACAGGTGAGCCCGGAGGCGCGCAAGGCGCTCGTGGAGATGGAGCACGAGGAGGCCGTCAAGCAGGCGGATTTTTCGAAGCCCTTCGCGCCGACTGGCGCCGCGATGCCGCTCGGCGACGAGCCTCTCCTGCTCGCGCGTGTCCAAGGCATGCGCGCGCCCGACGGCCGGCCGTTGCTCGCGATGCACACACAGCAGGGCCAGGGCCTCACGCTCAATCTCGACGCGCTGCTGATTCACTCTCTAATGAGGCTGCTGCACCTGGCGACGGCGCAGGCGCAGTGGGAGCTCGGGCTCGAGCTGCCGCACGTCGCGCCCGCACCGAGCGCGCCCGGCGCGCTCAACTGACTGGGCTCGCTGGGCTCAACCCCCGAGCGCGCCGCCCGTAATGATCGGCATGTTCGTCCAGCCGCCGCGCGGCGTGCGGTGCCAGCCAGCCGCCGCGAGCGCACCGCCGTTCACGTGCAGCGTCGTGCCCGTCACCCACGCCGAGAGCTCGCTCGCGAGGAACAACGCGGCGCCCGCGACGTCGTCGGGCGTGCCGAAGCGGCCGAGCGGGATCCAGTGCGGGATGCGCGCCTTCAGCTCCTCGGGCAACCAGCGCATCACCGGCACTTGCGGCGTGTCGGTCGTCTCGGGCGCGATGCAGTTCACGCGGATGCGCTCGGGCCCGAGTTCGAGCGCGAGACTGCGCGTGAAGCCCTCGGTCGCCGCCTTGAAGGTCGAGTAGATCACGTTGCCCGGAATGCCGCGGTGCGCCTCGATCGTCGTCAGGTTGAGAATGCTGCCGCCCGCGCCTTGCCGAATCATCAGGGGCGCGAGCGCGCGCGTGCAGCGCAGCGCTGCGCCGAGGTTGGCGTCGAAGAGCTTGCGCCACTGCTCATCGGTGCTGTCGACGAACGGGTTCGAGAAGCCCAGCCAGTCGCCGACGTTGTTGACGAGCACGTCGACGCGGCCGTACGCAGCGAGCGTCGCGCGCGCGAGCGCTTCGACCGCGGGCTGCTCGCTCACGTCGCCCACAACTGCGAGCGCGCGCCCGCCGCGCGTCGCGATCGCATCGCAGGCCTGCTGCGCGCGCGCCGGGTCCTTCTCCGCGACGACGACCGCGGCGCCGCACGCCGCGAACGTCTCCGCGATCGCGCGCCCGATGCCGGCGCCGCCGCCTGTAACGACCGCCACCTTGCCTGCGAGTGAAATTGCTTTTGCGTCGAGCATTCCCCAGCCCCTTCTGGTCAGTCGTCCGTGCGGACGCAGCCGAGGCCGAGCACGAAGTCCGCGCCGAAGGCGGTGGCCGGCGTCTGATAACCAGGCTTGGCCTCGCCCGCGAGCACGCGCCTGGCAATCTCCACGCCCGCCAGCATCGTGAGTTGGTAGCCGCTCGGCGTATCGAGCCGCGCGCGCGCCAGTTCCCCGCCCGCGCCGATCGCCTCCGCGACGATGTGCCCGCGCCGTTCGGTGCGCTCCGCTTCGCCAGGGCCTTCCGGCATCGCATCGATTAGGCGCCGGAAGCCGCGCTGCACCGCGCGCATCCGCAGGAACGGGCCGAGCGGCCCGCTTGCGCGCAACATGCCGCGCATGCCGAGGCCCGCGCGCAGGTAGATCTCGATGTTCTCCGCGCGCGTCGAGTGCCAGGCAGTGACGAGATCGCCGAGTGGTGCGCCCACGCAGCGCGTCGGCCCGAAGCCGAAATCGAAATCGCGCTGGAGACTGCCCGGCGGCAGCGTGACGATGCGGCCCGCGCGCCGCACCAGACAGCCGACGCCCAGCATCTCGTTGCTCGTCTTCGCGGTGCCGCGCGTGGGCGTGCCCAGCGCGTCGATCGCGATGCGCAACGTATGCGGCTCGGGGACGCGCGCCGAGACATGCGCGGCGAGGCAATCGCTCGGCACCACGTCGAAGCCGACGCCGGGCATCAGCATCACGCCGGTTTCGCGCGCGCGCGCCCCTAACGACTCGCACAGCTCGAACACCGGTATCTCGCCCGTCACGTCGAGGTAGTGCGCACGCGCCGCGAAGCACGCTTCGAGCATCGGGCGCGCGGTCGCCGAGAACGGGCCCGCGGCGTGCAGCACGCACGACACGTTCTCGAGGATCCCCCGCAGCGCGCCCGCGTCGTCGATCGGGGCGACGCGCGCTTCGAGCCCGTGTTGCGCCGCGATCGCCTTCAGCTTGTCCGCGCTTCGGCCTGCCAGGATGGGTGCTAGCCCGAGCTTTGCGGCGTGCGCGGCGAACAGCTTGCCCGTGTAACCCGTCGCGCCGTAGATGAGCAGTTTCCCCGACATTGCGGTCAGCCGGCCACTTTGCGGCGCATCCAGTCGATCATCACGCGCGCGAGCGCAGCGGGTTGCTCTTGTTGGGTCCAATGTCCGCAGGCGAGCTCGCGCACTTCGAGATCGCTGCAGAGAGCTTGCATGCCCACCGCGGCTTGCGGCGGCAGCGCGCCGTCCCAGGAAGCCGTCACCATCAAGCACGGCAGCGCGAGTCTCGCGACGCCCAGCTCCGGCAGCACGCGCTTGTCCTTGTCGGCGTTGCGATACCAATTAATGCCGCCGCGAAAGCCGGAGTGCTGGAACGCTCGCGTGTAGACGCCGAGTTCTTCCTCGGTGAGCAGCGGCGCGCCCATCGGCTGCATTTCGGCGAGCCGGCGAAACGGGTTCGCGTCGAGCGGGGCGTCGCCCCGGAATAACAATCCGCTGGCGGGTCCGCTGGCGCGCCGCATCAGCTTTTCGAACACGAGCCGCGGGTCGCGATCGAGTACGCCCTCGGCGACGCCGGGCTGCTGGAACCACAGGATGTAGAGCTTCTCGTCGTCCTTGAAGACGGCGCGCAGCTGCTCCGTGGTCGGGAATGCCATGTACGGCGTGTTCACGCCGATCGCACCGAGACAGCGATCCGGGTGGCGCAGCGTCATGCCCCACGAGACGAAGCCGCCCCAGTCGTGGCCGGCGAACACCGCCTGATCGATGCCGAGCGCGTCGAGCAAGTGCGCCAGGTCGTCGCACAGATGGTCTAGCGAGTAGGCGTCGATCGCCGCGGGCGCGTCGCTGAAGCCGTAGCCGCGCTGGTTCGGCGCGATGGCGCGAAAGCCCGCGGCCGCGAGCGCGTTCACCTGATAACGCCACGAGTAGGCGAGTTCGGGGAAGCCGTGGCACAGAACGACCGCCGGGCCGCTGCCGGCCTCGTGCACTTCGAGCGTGACTTCAGGCAGACGGACGCGTTTCGCAGCGGGAAAAGTGACGGGCATGGCGCAGCACGGTAGTTGGCTTCGTTCACACTTGCTTCGCTGTTCGCAGGGGCCCAAGCATTTTCCGCCGTTCGGGAGGGAGCACCCCGCTCGCACGAGGCTCGATGCGTGCCGCCGCGCGCAGCCAAACTGTGAAAGAATGCCCAGATGCTGCGCCCGTAT
>JANNDT010000037.1:0-1575 GCA_031387905.1 Deltaproteobacteria bacterium | reverse complement strand
CGCGATGATCAGGATGCGCGGGTGGGAAACGACCGCGGCTTGGGGCTTGGGGCTTGGGGCTTGGTCGGATCCACTCACCACAACGATGTGAATCGGCGTGTCGACCACGGCGTTCTTCGCAATCGCGATCATCACGCCGTCATCAAGGAACGACGTGTTCAGCGCCGCAAACGGATGGGTGGCGATGTCGAACGTCTTCGCGAGATGCTGTTCCAGGCCTTCGCTGCCGTCGCGGGCGCCATCCCGCAAACTGGCAATGCGCACACCTTTGGGAAGATGCCTCAGGTCGGACAGCGCGGCGGCGAATTCACCGTTGACGATCGCGAGCCGGAGCGATCCCGGAATCGCCACGCCGGCCACCAGCTCCGCGGCGTTCAGGGGCGGACCTCCGGGCGCCACAAACTTGCCTTCGGCGATCGGTGCCACGTTGGTGAACCGCCACTCCTCCATCCGCGTGGTCGGGAATCCGGTCTTCGCGAAAATATCGGCCGCGGCGGCGCGGCGCTCCTGGACCCAGGCGACCATTACGTCCTCGCACCTGCCAGAGCAGCCTGCCCCGAGCCTGGTCGAGGGGTTTCGAGCCAGCCGTAGCCTTTTTCTTCCAGTTCGAGCGCCAGTTCGCGGCCACCGGACTTCACCAGCAGGCCGTCGCTCAGGACGTGCACATGGTCCGGCACGATGTAGTTCAGCAGCCGCTGATAGTGGGTAACGACGATGAAGGCGCGGTCGGGGCTGCGCATGGCGTTGACGCCTTCGGAGACGATGCGCAGGGCGTCGATGTCGAGGCCAGAGTCGGTCTCGTCGAGCACCGCGAGCAGCGGCTCGAGCACGGCCATGTGAAAGATCTCGTTGCGCTTCTTCTCGCCGCCCGAGAAGCCCTCGTTCACCGAGCGCTTGAGCATGTCGTGGTCCACATCGAGGACCTTCGACTTCTCCTTCACGAGCGCCATGAAGTCCATGGCGTCGAGCTCCTCGAGGCCGTGGTGCTTGCGCTTGGCGTTGAGCGCGGCCTTCAGGAAATAGGCGTTGTTGACGCCGGGGATCTCCACCGGGTACTGGAACGCCATGAACACGCCTTCGCGGGCGCGCTCGTCCGGGTCCATGTCGAGCAGATCCTTGCCGTTGTAGATCACCTGGCCGTCGGTGACTTCGTAACCGGGATGCCCCGCCAGCGCGCGGGCGAACGTGCTCTTGCCAGAGCCGTTGGGCCCCATGATGGCGTGCACTTCGCCGGGCTTCACCGTGAGGTTGATGCCGCGGAGAATTTCCTTGTCTTCGACCCGGACCTGCAGATTCTTGACTACAAGCATGATTTAACCGCCCGACCCTTCGAGAGAGATACCGAGAAGCTTTTGTGCCTCGACCGCGAACTCCATGGGGAGTTCCCTGAACACTTCCTTGCAGAAGCCCGACACAATCATGTTGATGGCGTCTTCCTTCGCAATGCCGCGCGACTCGCAGTAGAAGATCTGGTCTTCGCCGATCTTCGACGTCGACGCTTCATGTTCCACCTTGGCGGTGGTGTTCTTGATTTCGAGATACGGGAACGTGTGCGCGCCGCAGCGATCGCCGATC
>JANNDT010000033.1:0-2246 GCA_031387905.1 Deltaproteobacteria bacterium | reverse complement strand
CAGGTAGAGCGTGCCCTTCGCGACGCCGATCTCCGCGGCGACATCGGCCATCTGCGTGCGGCGGTAGCCGAGTCGCAGAAAGACCAGCGTCGCGGCGCGCACGATGGCGTCGAAGCGCTCAGGCGGAGTCGTGCGCGGCATGCGACGACCGTAAACTGACTGATCCGGTCAGTCAACTCGTCGAATGCGCGGCTTCGCCCCGTACAGCGCGGCGCGCAGATCGAGCGCGAGCCGCGCGCCGTCGAGCAACAAGCGCCGCGTGTTGAAGCCTTCTGCGCGCACGGCGATCGCAAACTGCCGCGAGTCGAGGTCGGAGGGCGTCGCGAAGCCGAAGATGCCGTCGTCGCTGGTCTTGCCTTCTGCGATCACGCGCGCGGCGGCGCCTTCGCGATGCGCCTCGATCAGCACGTCCGCGCCGCCGAGCGCGGGCTTCTCGCCGCTCGCATCCGCATCGTTGTCGCACACGATCACACGCGCGCTGCGGCCATCCGGTGCGCGTTCTGGTGTTACAGCGAGGTCGCGCAGCCAGATCATCGGCTCCGCGACGATCGCGGAGAGCCCCGCATCGAGCACGTGGCCCGTCGGGTTCGCGCGCAGACTCACGTCCTGCGGCGCCATGCCGTGGTCGGCGGTCACGACGAAGAGCGTTTCCTCGAACAGGCCAGTTTTGTCGAGCACGTCGAGCACGCGCCCGATGCGGCGGTCGCTCTCGTCGAGCGCGTCGCGCAGCCCGTCGGCGTGCGGGCCGTAGTCATGGCCTGCGCCATCGGTGAGCACGAGCTCGTGGTAGACGAAATCCGGCGGCGGCGAATCTTCGCGCGTGAAGAGTTCGAGCACTTGCGCGACGCCGCGCGCGTCGATCACGGCTTCGTCCGCGACCGCTTTGAACTCGCGCGCCCAGCGCGGGTTCTGGTCGACGGAGAGTTCCGCCGTGAGCGCTTTCACGCGGCCGCGGTCGCACAGGTTGCGGCCCTCGAGCACCGCGTGCTTCGCGCTGCGCCCGAACGGCGCGTAGATCGCAGCCGTCATGCAGCGCGGCCCGCGCACGCGGTGGAAGGCTTCGTAGAGGCTCTCGATGGCGGACGACGCGAAGCCCTCGGTGCCCGCTTGCTTGCCTTGCGGCGAGACAGTCTCGCGCACGGCGCGCAAATAATAAGTCGGGTTGACCACGTCGTGGTGGCCACACCAAGCGCCGCTGCCGATCGCGGTATGGCTCGGCCAAGTGATCGAGGGGAAGTTCACGATCGAGCCGCCGCTGAGCACCGCTGCCCGCGCCCGCAGCCGCCGCAGGTTCGGGAGCGCCGCGGGATCCCGCGCGATGCGGTCGTCGAGTTCGGTCTGATGTAGGCCATCGAGCAGGAACACGTACAGACGCCGCGGCTCATCCGGGGCCGAGGCGTCGAGCAACTCAGTCGCGACGCGGCCATCTTGGCGCGCGAGGAACACGTCCGGCGCGACGCCGCGTTCCGAGGCCGTGCGGCCCGTGGCGTCGGCGCCGTCGATGCGCGGGAAGCCGAGCGCAGCCAAACAAGTGGGCGCGATGTCGATCGAGCGCACTGCGAGCGCGTGCGTACCGCGGCGCACGCCGGGGCCTGAGAACCAGAGCGGCGCGCGCGACTGGCGCACGTGCAGCGCACCGTGCGTGCCGGGCTGCGTGCCCTGGCACCAATCGCGCGGCGAGACGGCTAGATCGGGCGCGTTCGGCGAATCGAACAACTGCGCCGCGCGCTCGTAGCCGAACGGGTAGCTCTGCTGCGCGGGCGCGATGAAGCGGCGCGCGGCGTCGTGCGCGTCGAAGCCGCCCGCCGCAGCCGCGCGCTGTTCGTCCGCGAGCGTCGCGAGCGCGAGCGGGTCCTGGTTCGCGATCGGGTTCTCCCCAATGACTTCGAGGAGCTCGAAGCCGAGCGCGCCGTCGTCGCGAATCACGCGCTGGAAGCGCACCAGCCCGCGCGCCGACCAGATCTCGTAGGCGCCGGGCTCGCCGCCCTCGCCCGCCCGCCACGTAATCACCAGGTCCACTTGCGCAGCGATCTTCGGATCCGCGAGCAGTGCATGAATTGCGCGATTCCCCGACTCGAACTGTTCCGGGTCGAGGCCTTGTCCGGCGAGCCGCTCAGGTCCGTGGATGTGCATGCTGCCGCGCAGAGTAACGCGGGGTCCGTACAAAACATAAAAAAATTGCACCGCGGGGGGCGCTTGGGACGGGCGCCGCACCGGAGAAAGTTATGTAATTATTGGAAATACCC
>JANNDT010000027.1:0-23239 GCA_031387905.1 Deltaproteobacteria bacterium | reverse complement strand
GGCATGCATCGGAGGCGAATCGATGACCCGAAATCTCGCGCTGGCTGCCGTCGTGCTCGGGGCGATGCGGCAGCAGCGCACGGACCTCGTGTTCGCAGCGATTGCTTACGCCTCGGCGCTCGGGCTCGGGCTATTCGCGGTGGTCGGCGCCGCGAGCCGCGTCGCGCTGCGACACTGGCATGCATCGGAGGCGAATCGATGACCCGAAATCTCGCGCTGGCTGCCGTCGTGCTCGCGCTGCTCTCGTGCGCGAAGCCGGACGAAGGGAAGCTGCAGATCGCGCTCAACTGGAAACCCGAACCAGAGTTCGGGGGCATCTTCGAGGCGGAGCGGCTCGGCGCGTTCACCAAGCGCGCTCTCGTCGTCGAACGCACCGGCGGCCCGGGTGCGCCCGTCATTCAGATGGTGGCCTCCGGCCAGTCGCGCTTCGGCATCGCGAGCGCCGACGAGGTGGTGCTCGCGCGCGACCGCGGCAGCGACCTCGTCGCAATCTTTGCGACCTACCAGACGAGTCCGGTGGGCCTGATGACTCACGTGGCGCGCGGCGTGGACTCGCTGCAAGCGCTGCTCGCGGCGCCGGGGACGCTCGCGGTCGAGCCGGGCCTCCCGTACGTGAAGTTCCTCGAGAAGCGCTACGGCTTCGGCGCGCTGAAAGTCGTTCCGTACGGCTACAGCATTTCGCCGTTCCTCGCGGACCCGAGCTTCACCCAACAAGTGTTCGTCACCTCCGAGCCGATCTCCGCGCGGCGCGCGGGCGCGGAGCCTCGCGTGTTCCTGGTCGCGGAGTCGGGCTACGACCCGTACACCGCCGTCGTGGTCACGCAGGGCGAGGCCTTGCGAAGCAACCGCGCCGAGATCGCGCGCTTCGTGGAGGCGCTGCGCGAGGGTTGGCTCGGCTACCTCGCCGATCCTGCGCCCGCGAACGCGCTGATGGCGAGACTCAACCCCGAGATGGACGCGGAGGCGTTCTCGCTCGCGGCCGCCGCGCAGAAGGAGTTGATCGCGGGACCCGGCGGCAGCGTGGGCGGAATGACGGCCGAGCGCTGGGGAGAGCTTGCTGGACAGCTGGAGGAGCTCGGGCTCATTGCGCGCGCGCAGCCCGCAGACAGCTACTTCGCCGATTTCGAGTGAGCTGGCTGCGCGCTGACGGCAGACCCACCCGCGCGGTCCCTAACACTCGCGTTGGCGACGACGTGGCTTCGACGGAACCACGACTCCGAGGAAGCGGCCGGCTGACCAACCTGGCAACCGCCTCCCGCATAACTCACACTGCGCGCGTGAACGTTCTGCACTGGTTCCGCGGCGATCTGCGGCTCGGCGACAACACGGCCCTCGCGGACGCGGCGTCGCGCGCGCACCGGATTGCTTTCTTGTTCGTGCTCGATGCCCGGCTCCTCGCCAGCGAACGCGTGGGCGCCCCGCGCCTTCGCTTCCTGCGTGGCTGCCTGGAACGGCTCGCGGCGGATCTTGCCCAGCGCGGCCACTGGCTGGTGCTGCGGCGCGGCGACCCGCGCGCGGAAGTACCCGCGTTCGCGCATGAGATCGGCGCCGCGCGGGTCACGTGGAACCGCGACACGACGCCCTACGCGCTGCGACGCGACGCGGCCGTGCGCAGCGCGCTTGGGAGGTCTGGGATCGACACGCACGAGGCGAAAGACCGCGTCGTGTTCGAGGCCAGCGAACTGCGTACCGGTGCTGGGCGCGGTTATCAGGTCTTCACGCCGTTCCGCAACGCCTGGTTCGCACGCCTCCGAGAGGGTGGGCCGTCTTCCGCGGGCCCGTTGCGCCTCCCGCCGCCGCTCGTCGCGTCGGTCGCATCGGTCGCGCTCGCGGATGCGCTCCCGAGCGAATCGCGCGCCATTCCGCTTCCGAGCGCGGGGGAGGCGGCCGCGCGGCGCCGTCTCGCGCGCTTCGTGGCCGGCCCGATCGGCGACTACGCGGAGGCGCGCGACATCCCGAGCGTCGACGGCACGTCGCGGCTCTCGCACCACTTGCGCTTTGGCACGCTCTCCGTGCGCGAATGCGTCGAAGCCGCGCGCGAGGCCGCGCTCCTCGAACCCAAGCTGCGCGCGGGCGCGCAGAAGTGGCTCGACGAGTTGGTGTGGCGCGAGTTCTACGCTGCGATCCTCGAGGAGCACCCGCGCGTGCTGACGGAGGCCTTCCGCGCGCAGTACGGCTGTGTGCGCTGGAATGACGACGAGCGCGGCTTCGCAGCCTGGTGTGCGGGCCGCACGGGCTATCCACTCATCGATGCCGGGTTGCGCCAGCTCGCGCAAACGGGGTGGATGCACAATCGTGCGCGCATGTTGACCGCGAGTTTTCTCGTGAAGGACCTACTGATCGACTGGCGGCGCGGCGAGCGTTGGTTCCTGCAGCACCTCGTCGACGGCGACCCGGCTTCCAACAATGGGGGCTGGCAGTGGTGCGCCTCGACTGGCACCGACGCGCAGCCGTATTTCAGGATCTTCTCGCCGATTTCTCAGGGGAAGCGCTTTGATCCGAGCGGCGCGTACGTGCGGCAATGGCTGCCCGAACTTCGCGACGTGCCGGACCGCTTCGTTCACGAGCCGTGGGAAGCCCCGGCCCTCGCGCCCGAGTACCCGCCGCCGATCGTGAGCCACGCGCAGCGACGCGTGCTCGCGCTGGCACGCTTCGAAGAGGCGCGGCGCGCGCAGCCGCAGCGATGAGCGCGCGAACGCCTGCGTGGCGCGACGCTGCACCCGTTCGCATCGGGATCTCGAGCTGCCTGCTCGGCCACGAAGTGCGCTGGGATGGCGGTCACAAGCGCGACCGCTTCCTAACAGACGTGCTCGCACCGTTCGTCGAGTGGGTGCCGATCTGCCCAGAGGTGGAGGCCGGCATGGGTACGCCGCGCGAACCGGTGCACCTCTCGCGCGAATCGGGCGAACTGCGGATGCTCGGGAACAAGAGCAGCGAGGACTGGACGCGGCGAATGGCGGAGTTTGCGGGGCGCCGGGCGAGCGAGATCGCGGAGCTGGAGCTGTCCGGATACGTACTCAAGCGCGACTCGCCGAGCTGCGGGATGGAGCGCGTGAAGGTTCGGCTCGGCCAAGGACAGTCGCGTCGAGACGGGCGCGGTTTGTTCGCCGCCGCCCTGATCGCGCACAGCCCGTTCCTGCCGATCGAAGAAGAGGGGCGGCTGAACGACCCGAAGCTGCGCGAGAACTGGGTCGAGCGGGTGTTCGCCTACCGCAGGCTGCGTTCGCTCTTTGCGGCTCGCTGGACGATCGGCGAGCTCGTCGCATTCCACGCCGCGCACAAGCTCCAGCTGCTCGCGCATTCGACGGAGGCCTATCGCCGGCTCGGCCGCTTGGTCGCCGCCGCGAAGTCGACGCCGCGCGGCGAGCTGCGCGAGCGCTATGAGGGCGGCTTCATGTCCGCGCTCGCGGAACGCGCGACGCCGGGTCGCCACGTAAACGTGCTCGAGCACTGCGTCGGCTATCTGCGCGAGCACCTCGACGCGAGCGTGCGCGAGGCGCTTGCGTCGCAGATCGCCGACTACCGGGCGGGCTTCGTTCCGCTCGTCGTGCCCGTAACAATGATCCGCCACTACGTACGGCAGCTCGGGATCGCGTATCTGGCGCAGCAGCTGTACCTCGAGCCGCACCCGAAGGAGTTGATGCTGAGGAACCATGTCTGACGGCCGCGCGCCGGTCGCAGTCGTTGGGGCAGGAGTGGCGGGCCTCGCGTGCGCGGTGCATCTCCAGCGCGCGGGCGTCCCCGTGCGCGTATTCGAGGCCAGCGACGACGTCGGCGGCCGCGTGCGCACGGATGCCGTGGACGGTTTTCTGATCGATCGCGGCTTTCAGGTGCTTCCGACGGCGTATCCCGAAGTGCAGCGCATGCTCGACCTCTCGGCGCTGCGACTCGGCTGCTTTCTGCCCGGTGCGCTCGTGCGCCGTGCTGGGGCGTTTGCGCGCTTCGCGGATCCGTTGCGCGCGCCGCGTGAGTTGTTCGCGACGCTCTCGTCCGGCGTGTTATCGCCCCTCGACTTGTTGCGGCTCCTGCGCCTGCGCAGCCGCGCGTGCCGCGGCTCGCTGGCCGACCTCTACGCGCGTCCGGAGTCCGAAGCCGGCGCTGCGCTGCGCGAACTCGGCTTCTCTGAGCGCTCGATCGCCAATTTCTTCCGCCCGTTCTTCGCGGGTGTTTTCCTGGAACGCGAACTCGTGAGTTCGAGCCGCTTTCTCGAGTTCGCGCTGCGCACCTTCGCGCTTGGCGACGCTGCGCTTCCGGCCGAGGGCATCTGTGCGGCCCCGCGGCAACTCCGCGCAGCCCTCGCGCCCGGCGTCGTGCGCACGAGCGCAGCCGTCGAAGCGCTCGAAGCTCGGGCCGTGCGCGCGAACGGCGAGCGCTTCGAAGCGTCGGCGATCGTGGTCGCGGTGGACGGCGCGGACGCGCACCGCCTGCTCCCAGAGTTGCCCGCCGTGAAGTTCAACGCGACGGCGTGCCTCTCTTTCGCCGCGGACGCGCCGCCGCTGAGCGAGCCGCTACTCGTGCTCGACGGCGAGCGCACGGGGCCGGTGAACCATCTGTGTGTTCCAAGCAACGTGGCGGCGAGTTACGCACCGGCGGGCAAAGCACTGATCTCGGCGAGCCTGATCGGCAGCTCTCGCGAGCCAGCGGCAAGCCTCGAGCGCGACGTGCGTGCCCAGCTAGCGGGTTGGTTCGGCAGCGCAGTCGCGCGCTGGGAGTTGTTACGGGTCGACCGCGTCGAGCGAGCGCTGCCGTGCTTTCCCCCGGGCCGCTCGAAAAACGCGGTCCAGCCGGTCTGCCTGAGAGAAGGCGTCGTCGTGTGCGGCGACCATCGCGAACTCCCGTCGCTACAGGGCGCGCTCGCGTCAGGTCGCCGCGCCGCACGAGAGGTCGCCGCGCAGCTTGGGCTCGCGCCAGCCGCACTCGAAGCAATCTCGAACTAGCCGGAGTCCGAGAACCCTAACTCCTCCGCAACGCCCTCGAGGCGCTCGAGCGCGCGCTGTTCGAGCTGGCGTACGCGTTCTCGCGAAAGTCCGAGTTCGTCGGCCAGTTGCTGCAGCGTCCGCTCGTCGGTTCCCGCGATTCCGAAGCGCGCCCGAAGGATGCGCTGCTCGCGCGCGTCGACGCGCATGAGCAATTTCGCCACGAGCCGCCCGCGCGCGCCCTCGGCGATGCACTCGAGCGGATCGCCAGCGTTCGGGTCGGCGATGACATCGGCGATCGTTCTCGGTTCGCCATCAAAAATGGCGGCGTCGAGCGAACGCGGGGACTGCCCGAGCGTCTTCGCCCGATCGAGGCGCAACGCGGAGATGCCGGCTGCTTCGCCCACCTCGGCGTCGGTGGGCGCGCGGCCCAGCGTGGCGCGCAATTGCGTGTCTCGATCGCGCCCGCGGCGTTGATCGTCGAGCAAGTCGCTCGGCAGCGCGATCAAATGGCCGTCCCGCTGCGCGCAGCGCTGCAGCGCTTGCACGATCCACCAGCCGCCGTACGTCGAAAAGCGAAAGCCGCGGCGATCGTCGAACTTCTCGACCGCGCGCAGGAGCGCGATGTTGCCTTCTTGGATCAGGTCGGTGAGGTCCGCTCCCTTGCCTTGGAAGTCCTTGGCGATGTGGACGACCAGTCGCAGGTTGTGGCGGGCGAAGGCTGCGCGCGCGGTGAGGTACGCCTCGCGCTGGGTTCGCGCTTCCCGCGCCCAAGACGCGGCTTCGGCGCGCTCGAGGAGCCAAGTTCGGCACTCGGGGGCGTTGCGTGCGAGGTCTGCGTCGAGCCCGCGCGACCACTCGACGAGTAGCGGTGTCCGCGGATCGAAGCGAGAGAACGCCGCGGCCAGCTGCTCGCGCGTGCACGTTCTCGCGGTTGTCGCGGTCCGCCGAGACGCAGCAGGCAGGAGCCGCCCGATCTCACTCGCCAAGCTCGGGAGATCCGGCGGCACGCTGCTGCCTTGCTCGTAGCGCTCGGAGAGTCGCTCCGGAACCCAGCTTGCCTCGACGCGCTCTTGCCACTGGCAGGCGAGCCGCTGCGCAGCGCCAGGGACGTGCGCGAGCGTGTCGCGTAGGCCCTCGCGCGCGCTTCGCATCGTCCGCGCGAGCTCGCACTCCTGCTCCGCCGTGAGTACGGGGGTGTTATGGATGTCGCGCAAGAAGTAGTCGAGCGGATCCTCGCGGCGCGCTCGTCGCGGAGGCAACACCGTCGTTCGCGCACGGCGTGCGCGGAGCGGAAGATCGCGAGTTCTTTTCGGCACTGATTCCCCACGGCGGGCGCGCGTGGTCGACTCAACTCCTCGAAGCGCGAAGGCTGCCGCCCGCGACGCGGCTCACCGCGTTGTGGGCGTGCAGGCTTTCCTGATGCTCGATCCGCACCTCGTACCCGAGCACTCGCGCGTCGTTCGCGAGCAAGCCATTCAGCCGGCGCGCGGCGTCTTCGCAAAACATCGGATTCGCGCCGTTTCGGCGCGCGAACTCCTGCTCGTCCACGCGTTTCACCGCGGCTTGCACCGGCGTTCCGAGGCAATCCTCGAGGCGATCGATCAGTTCGGCGATCGCGAGCACGCGCTGCGGATCGAGTTCCACGCGCACATCGGCGTGACTGCGCTGACTGTGTGGAGTCGCCGTAATGCCTTCGGGGCTCGCAATCCATGCCGCGACTGCGTGGGTCGCGACGCGCGCGGCATCAGCGAAGTGCTCGAGGAATCGATCGCGCACGTGCTGCCGCGCGAGGGCGGCGGAGCAGGGGCAGGTGCTCGAGTAGGTGACTCGCACGGTCAGATAGGCGCGCGCTCGCCCGCTCTCCAGGCTCGCGGAGAGCCCGACGGGATAGCTCCTCCAACCGCGGAAGCCGCTCAGCAAAGCCGCGCGCTCGAGCAAGTACTCGAAGCGAACGTCGACGAATGCCGAGCGACTGGTGTCCGCATGGGAAGCGATGAAGCTGCGCAGCAGCGTCTCGAGCGCCGCCACCGAGAGCAGCTCTTTCTCGAGGGTCTCCTGTGCGAGGAGGAATAGCCGCGACATGTGGATACCCTTGGCCTCCGGGTCGTCGAGGCTCACGAATGCATCTACGCGCGCGGGTAATCTGGAAAGCACGCCGTCCGGCGTCTCGACGCGGACGGGCATCTCGATCTCGGTCATGCCGACCTGGTCGAGGCGACCGCGCACGGGCGCACGTTGGTCGAGCGCGACGTCGATCAGCGAAGCGGAGCGGAAAGCAGCGATGCGCAAGGGGCCTCCTGGTTTTCTGTGAGGGCCTAGCCCAGACAAACGTCCATAAAAAATCTAGACATCAATCCATGCGAGATGCGATGCCCTCACGATCCGCCGAACCGCAGCGAGGCGGACGAATCCTGCTCACGGGTGCGACTGGCTACGTCGGCGGCCGGCTCCGCCGCGCTCTTGCCGATCGCGGGCACGCGCTCCGCTGCCTGGCGCGTCAGCCGGCGCGCCTCGCGGGGCACAATTCGGATGGCGCCGAGATCGTTGCGGGCGACTGCCTCGATGTTCAATCGATGCGCGCGGCGTTCGCGGGGGTAGACCGCGCGTTCTATCTCGTCCATTCGATGGCTGTCGGGGCCGGCTTCGAGGCGCGCGACCGTATCGCGGCGGAGAACTTCGCCGCCGCAGCGAAAGCAGCTGGCGTCGCGCGAATCATCTACCTCGGAGGCCTCGCGAACTCTGGCGCTCAGATTTCGCCGCACTTGCGCAGCCGGCTCGAGGTCGGCGACATCCTGCGCTCCTCGGGCATCCCGGTCGTCGAGTTGCGCGCCTCCATCGTGATCGGCTCTGGCAGCCTCTCCTTCGAGATGGTGCGCTCGCTCGTCGAGCGGCTGCCGGTGATGGTGACGCCGCGCTGGGTCGATTCGAGAGCTCAACCGATCGGCATCCAGGACTTGCTCGAATACCTCGTGCGCGCGCTCGAAATCGCTCCCGGCGTCTACGAAATCGGCGGGAGCGAGCAGACGAGCTACCGCGAACTCATGCGCGAGTACGCACGACAACGCGGACTTCGGCGCTGGATGCTCCCAGTGCCGGTGCTCACGCCGCGCATCTCGGCACTCTGGCTCGGCCTCGTGACTCCGCTCTTCGCGCGCGTCGGCCGCCACCTCATCGAGAGCATTCGCAGCGCCACCGTCGTGCAATCCGACGCGCATCGGGCTTTCGGCGTGACTCCGATGCATGCGTCGGATGCGATCGCGGCAGCGCTTCGGAACGAGGACCGCGACTTCGCGGAGACGCGCTGGTCGGACGCCCTCTCTTCGTCCGTAACTCCTGCGTCTCGTTACGGGGGAACGCGGATGGGGCGCCGCTTGATCGACGCGCGAGAGCGCTTCGTGCGAGCCGAGCCGAGCGCCGTGTTCGCGGCGCTCACGCAGATCGGCGGCGAACGCGGTTGGTATGCCTACGACTGGCTCTGGCGCCTGCGCGGCGCGCTCGATCTGCTGGTCGGCGGAGTCGGCCTGCGGCGCGGGCGGTCCCACCCGACCAGGCTCGCGGTCGGCGATGTCGTCGATTGCTGGCGCGTGGAGCGCGTCGAGGTAGAGCGGCAGCTGCGACTCGTGGCCGAGATGAAGGTGCCTGGCCGCGCCTGGCTCGATTTCGAGATCGAGCCGGCGCCCGGCGGCGCGGTGCTCCGCCAGGTGGCGAGCTTCGATCCGCATGGGCTCGGGGGCCTCGCGTACTGGTTTGCGATGTACCCGGCGCACGCGTTCGTGTTCAGGGACATGCTCGATGGCATCGGGCGCTGCGCAGAAACGCCTCGCTCATCGGAAGGAAAAACCTAATGGCACGATTTCTCGACGCGATCGATTTGCCCATGACGCCCGAGCAAGCGTTCAATGCCCTCGAGGATTTTTCAGGCGTCGCAGAGTGGGATCCGACCGTAATCTGGGCGAAACGCGTCGATCCGGGCCCGATTAGGCTGGGGAGCCGCTTTCAGATCGTGCTCGGGGCGTTCGGTGCACGCGCGACGCTCGAGTACGCGCTGGTCGCGGCGGAGCGGCCGCACCGCCTGGTCTTCCGCGCAGACAAGGGCCCGCTCGTTTCAATCGACGAGATCACGTTCTCGCCGCGCGAGGGCGGCGTGCGCGTGACTTACGACGCGCAGCTCCAGCTCACGGGGGCGGCGCGCGTCCTCGACCCGTTGTTACAGGCGCTCTTTCACTGGAGCGGCCGGCGTTCTGCGGAAGGTCTGCGCCGGTACTTCTCGCGCGAGGCAGAGAAATCGGGTCAGGCCGCTGCCGCGACAGAGGCAAGGGATTCCTCCGTGAGCGCGCGCAGCGGAATTCGCGCGCGAAGTCGTGCGCATAGCAGGAACGTGCCCGCGAACTTGCGCTGAAGGAAGAGTGTCTCGACCGGCGGCGGACGCCGGTGCCCAGCCTCGAATGCGAGTTCGAGCGCCGCTTTCCGGAGGCGCTCGGGGAGGTCCGAGGCGCCGAAGTCGTAGTTGCCGGCGGTTGCGAACGGCTCGCAGCCGATCTCGAGCAGGCGCACGACCCCTTGGATCGACGGCTCGCCATCGCCAACCGCTACGAAGCCGAGATCCAACGCGAAGCGGCGAAGCTCTGCGGAGTTGCCGCCGAGCGCTGCGCGCAGCATGCGTTCGTACGCACTGGCGAGTCGCGCGGGAACCGGGTGTGCAGCGCCCAGATCGATTAGGCCGACGCGTCGCGACTCGGGCAGCCACAGATAGTTCGCGAAGTTTGGGTCGCTCTGGACGAAGCGCAGCTGGAACAACTCCCGCAACAGCAGCCGGTAGAGTGCGCTGCCCACGGCATCGCGCGTCGCCTGCGCGTGTTCGGGCCCGCACAGATCTTCGAGCGGCAGACCCTCTAGATAATCCATCGCGAGCACGCGCTCCGTCGTCAGCCCCGGGTGGACGCGGGGAACCACGAATCCCTGCGCGTCCTCGAGCAGCGCCGCGTAGCGCGTCAGCGACTGCGCCTCGAGGCCATAGTCCGCTTCGCGGCGGAGCTGGCGTTTGGCTTCGGTCGCGAGCGCGCTGAGGTCGACATCGCCCGGCAGCAGTCGCGACCAGCGCAGCGCCGTGACCAGGTTGTCTACGTCGCTATCGATGCTCTCCGCTACGCCAGGGAATTGGATCTTGAGGGCCAACTCGCTCCCGTCATGCGCGGTGGCACGATGCACCTGGCCGATCGACGCCGCTGCGATCGGTTCCAGGTCGAAGGAGGCGACGCGCTCGCGCCAGCGCGGCGACCACTCCCGCTCTAACACCCGGTGCAGCTGCGCCTCGGGCATCGCGTCGCCATCCGCGCGCAGCGTGGCGAGCGAGTCCGCAAACTCGGGCGGCAGAAAGTCGTCGCCCTCGAGCGACAGCAACTGCCCGAGCTTCATCGCCGCGCCGCGCAGGTTCGCGAGCCGGTGCGCGAGCCGCTTGCCATTGGCGGGCGAGAGCAGGGCGCTCCAGCGCGTGTCGCTCGCAGATCCCGTGAATCTGCGTACGCCCTCGAGCGCGCCGCCTACTGCCAGCTCCCCTGCGAGCCAGCCGATGCGGCCGATGCGTTCGAGCGAGCCGCGCGGAACACGCGATCGACGGCGAGCGCGAGAGTCTCCACTCATCCGAATACTGGAAGCGCGCCGCTCACGAGGGCGAGCCACGCGTGCGGCGGGCAGCGCGTCTCGGGCTCGGAGCCCCGACGGCCCGCTCGACGAGCGCCCACAGCGCGCTGCGATCCGCGTCGCTCTCGCGCGTCTGTGGCAAGAAGTGGGTGCGACGTGCGCTGCGATCGAAGTAGAAGCGCCCGCTCTCGAGTTTCTCGCGCGCGACGGTGGCCAACCAAACGACCGTGTCAGCGCCTTCTGCCGGAGTTCGCAGGATCGCCGCCGTGATACGCCGAAAGCGCGGCAACGAACTCGCGACGGCGGGCGTGTCGGCCCAGCCCGGATGCATCGCGACCACGCCCACGCGCGTGTCCGCAAACTCGCGCGCCCACAGCTCCGACAGCACGACCTGCATGCGCTTGGTTTCGGCGTAAGCCAGCACGCCGTCGTAGCGGCGCTGCTTCCACTGCGGATCGTCCGTGCTCAGCCGGCGCGTGTACATGCCACCCGAGGAGACCCAGACCACGCGGCCGTCGTCCGATCGCTCGAGCGCCGGGCGCAGCAGCTTCGTGAGCAGGTGGGGGCCGGCGACGTGTGTCGCGAAGCCGAGCTCGAGCCCGTCGCTCGTCTCGGTGCGTTCGTCGGGCAGCACGCCCGCATTATGGATGAGCACGTCGACGCGTTCGCTCGCGAGCTTCGCTCCCACCTCGCGCACCGCGAGCAGGCTCGAGACGTCCAGCACTTCGAGGGAAACGCGCCGATTGCCGGTCTGCTCGCGGATCGCGTCGCGCGCCGCGGCGCCACGTTCGGCACTGCGACACAGCAGCACCACCTCCGCGCCGAGGTCGGCGAGTGCGAGCGCGGTCTCGAAGCCGATTCCCGAGTTGGCGCCCGTAACAAGGCAACGCCGATCGCCGAGCTCCCCGTCGAGATCGGCAGGATCGAAGCCGAGCGCGTGGCGTGCGAAGCCTCCGCGGTCGAACGAGAACACGATCGTCGGGTCGAGCACGCGCGAGAGTGCGCTCCCGATTCGCCGGGCGAACGCGCTGGCCGGCTGCGTCTCGACGACTTCCGGTGCGGATGGACGCAGCGCCGCGAGCACGTCTTCGATCGGGGCGTGGTCGCCGGCCTCCCGTGAGCGGTGAGAATACGTGAGTTCGCCAGTGGGCCGAATCACGAACACGCCGCCGAGCTGGAAAGCGTCGCCTTGCACGGCGCTCTGGCGAAAACCTTGGCGCAATGCGCGCAGCGCGTTCGTAGGAAGCCGCGGCGAGAGCACTTCCGACCGGCCGCGTCGTAGGCCGGCGGCTCGGTAGGAGCGCAGCGGAGGGTCGACGAGAAGCATCAGGTCCTGAAGCCCGAGGTCTTCGCGGAACGCTGACGCAAACGTCGCGTTTCCGTTGCCGATCACGGCGAGATCGGCGCCCGCGGCGCGGATCTCCAGCAGTCGGTCGCGCAACTGCGCGACTTGCTCGCGGCAGAAGAGTCAACCGAAGTGCCGCACGAACGCGAGCACGACGGGCCGCTGCTCCCACAAGGAGTTCAGCGCGACTCGCTCGCCATCCGGGCTCTGGAGCGTGATTCCAGCCAGTCGCGTCGAAACTCTCATGAAACCCCCGGCGCTGAGAAAGCCAAATCGCCCGGCAACGGCAGCCTGAGGCGCGGCGCGGCTTTGAGACTGTGGCGTCGAGGGTTGAAGATGTCAAGATAAAATATAGACAGTAAAACAGATCCAGATTGCGCTCGAGAGAACCGTTGCTTGACGAAACCGGAGAGAGTCGTGAAAGCTGCCGAGATGCCCCCGCGCAAAAAAACCGAGTCGACCTACGCGCTCGGCGCAGTCTGCCGCATCACGGGATTGACGCCGGACCTGCTGCGCGTTTGGGAACGCCGCTATGCCGCGGTCGTGCCGCTGCGCACGCCGAAGGGAACGCGCCGCTATCGCGTTACCGATGTCGCGCGGCTCCAGCTGCTTCGGAACGCGGTGGAAGCAGGACACCGAATCGGCTCTGTCGCGACGCTCGACGATGCGCAACTCGGGCGGCTCGGGTCGCGGCCCGCGAGCGAACCGGATTCCGCGGGGCCGGTCGCGCGCGCGCTCGACGCGATCGAAACGCTCGACGTGGCGACGGCGGAACGCGTGGTCGCGGACCAACTCGGAGCGCTCGGACCGGTTCGCTTCGCGCGGGAGCTCGCGATCCCGCTGTTGCAGGGCATTGGCGAGCGCTGGATGAGCGGCAAGATCTGCGTCGCCGCCGAGCACATGGCTTCCGCGCTGCTGCGCTCGATGCTCGGTGCGGCGCTTCGCCCGCCGCCGCGCATCTTCGGCACTCCCGTGATTTTGTTTGCGACGCCGCCCGGCGAGCGCCACGAGCTCGGCCTGCTGATCTCGGCGCTCGTCGCGATGGGCGCGGGCGCGAGCCCGATCTACTTGGGCAGCGAACTGCCCGCGAAAGAACTGGCGCGTGCGGTCGAGCTTTCGCAGGCCAAAGCCGTTGCGTTTGCCCTCACCAACAGCGCGCCGCGTGGCGCGCGCCGCGAGATTGCGGCGACACGCAGCGCGCTGCCCGGTGGCGTCGAGATCTGGATCGGCGGCGGCGGGGCGCAAGTGTTCGCGCCGCCGCGCGGTGTGCTCGCGATCGCAGGCCTCGACGAACTCGAACGCCACGTAACGCGGTTGCGCGAAGAGAGCGCCCAGGCGCCGACCGGGCGGCCCAGAGGCTCGTCGTCTGTCAGGCCGCGGGCCGCAAGGCGCAGCGGTTTGGCGAAGCGCTGAGGCTCGCCTTCCGGCTGGCGCGTCGCCCGCAGTGGCGCCAGACGGCGTACCCTGCGCCGCGCGGTGCGGAGGAAGTCGACGATGGCAAAATCACCCCCTGGCTCTCAGCCGGAGGCCGGCAGCGCCCTCGATGCAGTCTCGGCGAGGGGGGCTAGGCCGCAGGATTACTACGACCGCATCAAGCAGAGGTTCGCCGAGGAACGCGACTCGCGGCTGCGATACCGGCCCGAAGGCACGGCCCAGTACACCTCCGACCTAACAGGAGCGCTGGCGCGCTACGAGGTCGACACGCAGGCCGGCGCGATCGCGCCCCGCGCACCGGTCAACGACAGCGTCGAATGCTTGTTCATCGGCGGCGGCTTCTCGGCGCTGCTCACGTCCGCACGGCTGCGCGAAATCGGCGTCGAGAGCATCCGCATCGTGGAGCGCGGCGCGGACGTCGGCGGGACGTGGTACTGGAACCGTTACCCCGGCGTCGCCTGCGACGTGCCTTCCTACGACTACCTGCCGCTGCTCGACGAAATGGATTACGTCCCGAAGAACCGTTACGCGAAAGGTCCGGAGATCTACGCGCACTGCCGCGCCATCGCCAAGAAGTACGATCTCTACCCGCTCGCGCTATTCCAGACCACGGTCATCTCCACGCTGTGGGACGAGGCCCAACAAGTCTGGCGGGTCAGCACCGACCGCGGCGACGAGATGCGAGCGCGCTTCGTGATCTGCGCAAACGGCACGCTCTCGCAGCCGAAACTCTCGAAGATCCGCGGCATGGAGCGCTTCGCAGGCCACTCCTTCCACACTTCGCGCTGGGATTACGCCTACACGGGCGCGGACCTCTCGAGACTCGCCGACAAAAGCGTCGGCATCATCGGCACCGGGGCCACCGCAGTGCAGGCGATTCCGCGCCTCGGCGCGGCCAGCCAGGAGCTCTTCGTTTTCCAGCGCACGCCTTCTTCGATCGACTTCCGAAATGACTGGGCGACCGACCCGAACTGGGCGCGGAGACTGCAGCCTGGCTGGCAGGCGAAGCGGCGTCAGCGAGCGCTCCATGGCATGGAACTCTCGCAGGAGAAGAAGGCGGAACTCGCCGCGCTCTCGCGCGAGGAGAAGATCCGCCGCCAGGAGAACGCCAACATCGATTACATGCTGCGCATCCACAAGCGCATCGACGCGACCGTGCACGACCCGGCGACCGCCGACGCGCTGAAGCCCTGGTACATGTTCATGTGCAAGCGGCCGTGCTTCGACGACAAGTACCTGCCTGCTTACAACCGCCCAAACGTGCACCTGGTGGACACCCGCGGCAAAGGCATCACGGAGATCAACGAAGCGGGGCCGGTCTTCGAGGGCAAGCAGTACGCGCTCGACCTGCTGATCCACGCGACCGGCTTCGAAGTGCAGAAGACGGGCATCTACAACCGGATTCAGGGCAAGGGCGGGCTCGATCTCACGGACAAGTACCGCGACGGCATTCGCACGCTGGTCGGGATTCACTCGCAGGGTTTCCCCAACCTGTTCATCATGGGCGGTTATCAGGCTTCCTTCCAGTTCAACCTGACCGACCTGCTCCAGACCCAGGGCGACCACATCGCCGCGTGCATCGACCACGCGCGGCGCAACGGTCATCAGGCGATGGAGCCGACCGCGGCCGCCGAGGAGTGGTGGGTGAACGAGGTGATCGAGCACCGCGGCAAGACCTCGCGCAACCAGGATTGCACGCCCGGTTATTACAACTTCGAGGGCGAGTCGAATCGCCGGCAGGACGGCAACTACAACGGCGGCTTCCGCCAGTACTTCGACCACATGCAGAGCGTGCGCGCGAGAATCGCCGAGCACTTCGTGTTCACGCGGAAGTAACTGCGCGACTCGAGCGCCGCGCCGCGGTCGCTCAGCGACTAGGGCCGCGTGATTAGAGCGACCAGCGTGTCCGTGAGCTCGGACGTGGATTGCTGGGCCGTCGCGGGCCACGCGACCGTGCTGTTCATCGCGCCGAACAGGAACAGCCGCGCCGCGAGCAAGTCGACGCCGCTCGGCAGCGCGCTCTCCGCCTGGGCGCGTTCCAGCAGTCGGCGCCAATAGTCACCGTAGTGGCGCTGGTTCGCGTACTGCTTCTTGCGGATCGCGCGCGGCGCTTGCTCGACGATGCGCAGGCCCGCCGAGGCGTAATCCCCGAGGCTGTGCAGCGAGTCGAGGTGCGCGTGAATGGCTGCGCGCAGCTGCGCAGCGGCAGACGCGCTCGGCCCGAGCTGCTCGACCTCCGCGCGCGTGTGCTCGAACGAGTGCGTTACGCCGAAGCGCAGCACTTCGTAAACGAGCTCGTCCTTGGACGCGAAGTGGTAGTAGACACTGCCGGCCTTGATGCCCGCCTCGGCGGCGATGTCGGACATGTTGGTGTCCGCGTAGCCCTTGCTCGCGAACAAATGAGCGGCGGCGTCGAGCACGCTCTGCCGCGTGCGCTCGGATTTCTTGGCTGGACGCGCTGCGAAATCGAGTTCCGGCTCGGACATCCGGCGAAGCTATCCGTGCCGCTGCACGCGCGCAGCGGCGCGCGGCCAGAATTCACGCTTGACTCTCGATTCGAACACTCGTTAGATCATGCGGCAGGCCGAAGTTGTCGCGGAGGTCGCATGAACCGTGAACGGGAGCGCGAGTTGCTGCGCCGCCTCGGCGCTTCGAATGCCGCGCTGCCGGGCCCGCTCGGTGAACACAGCGCGCGCAACCCCGCATCGGCGTACACATGCGCTGTGCGGTTCGAGCGCGAGCGCGAGGCGCTGTTTCGCGGGTTGCCGAACTTGGTCGGGCTCTCGGCGGAATGCGCGGACCCCGGCGCCTTTCTCACGGCGAATCTCGGCGGCGTACCAATCGCGGTCGTTCGCCAAGTCGATGGCTCGCTGCGCGGCTTCGTGAACGTCTGCCGTCACCGCGCCGCGACGCTGCTCGAGAACTGCGGCAAGTCGACGCGCGGAATCTCGTGCCCTTATCACGGCTGGACCTACGAACTCGACGGGCGCCTCCGCCAGCGGCCCGGCGCTGAAAGCGGCTTTGATGACATCGCGAAGGAAGAGCTCTCGCTGCACGCGGTCGAAGCGCGCGAGGCGCACGGGCTGATCTTCGGGCGCGTTGCGGGCGAGGAGGCGTTCTCAGTCGATGGGGCGCTTCACGGTGCCGAGGAGGAACTCGCCGCCTACGGGCTCGCTGATTATTGTCACATCGAGACGCGCGCAGCCGAGCAGCCCTTCAATTGGAAGCTCGCAATCGACACGTTCACCGAGCCGTATCACATCGCCTGGCTGCACAAGGCGTCGATCGCTCCGGACTATTATTGCGACCGTTGGGTATTCGACAAATACGGCCCGCACGGGCGCTTCATCGGTGTGCGAAAGAGCGTCGCAGCCGAGTTCGAGAAGCCGGACGAATCCGAGCGGCGCATGCTTCCGCACGGCACGACGCAATATTTGCTGCTGCCGAACGCCGTGCTGTGTCACCAGATCGATCACATCGAGCTCTGGCGCGTGACGCCACTGGCAGTGGATCGCACGCGCGTCACCACTTCGATCTTCGCGCCGCGCGCACCGCGATCGGAGAAGGAGCGCAATTACTGGGTCAGGAACCTCGACGTGCTGCTCGGCGTGACGAACAGCGAGGATTTCCCGCTGATGGCGCGCATCCAGCAAAACCTGATGTCCGGCGCGGCGCCTGATGTGGTGTACGGCAAGATGGAGCCGGCGCTGGCGCACTTCCACGCCTCGGTGGATGCGGCGCTCGCGCACGACGCCGCGCGGGGCGCGCAGTAGTGGACCTTGGGCTGGCGAACGCGTCTGTAGTCATTACGGGCGGCGCCTCGAACATCGGGCGCGCCATCGTGCACGCGTTCGCGGCCGAGGGCGCGCGGATCGCGATCCTCGATCGCGACCGGCCACGCAGCGACGCCACTGCCGATGAAGCGCGCGGTCGCGGCGCGAAGAGCGCCAGTGTGTTCGAGGTCGATCTGCTCGACCGCGCCGCCTCGACCGACGCGGTGCAGGCGGCGATCGGCGCGCTCGGCGGCGTCGACGTGTTCGTGGCGAACGTCGGCGCGAACCGCCCGGCGTTCTTTCTCGACACGCCTCCGGAAACCTGGGACGACCTGATCGAGCTCAACCTAATGAGCTGCATGACCTGTACGCGCGCCGTTCTGCCGCGCATGCTCGAGCAGCGCCGCGGCGCGATCGTGGCGACCGCCAGCACCGCGGCCTTCGGCGAGCCGCGTCAGAGCGTCTACGCCGGCGCGAAGGCGGGCGTGATCGGCTTCGTGCGCACGATCGCCCACGAGTACGGGCGCTACGGCATTCGCGCGAACATCGTCGCGCCGGGGCTCGTCGTGCCGGAGCGCGAAGCGATCGGAGCTGGCTCGCTCTGGCAAGACCGCGCGGCGATCATGAACGACGAGCAGATCGATTATGTACGCCGCGGCACACCCCTGCGCCGGCTCAGCACGGCAGAGGACATCGCGAACTCCGTCGCGTTCTTGGCCTCGGAGAACACCGGCCGTCAGCTCACCGGCCAACTGATTACGGTCGCCGGCGGGTTTGCGATGCGCTGAGCGCGCCGCGGGCCACCTCACAAGGAGACCTCCATGCACACCGGCCTCAGTCTGATCTTCCAGAACCTCGACGGAAGACACACCGACGCGGACGTGTACCGCCACGAACTCGCGCTCGCATCGCGCGCCGAGAGCTCCGGCTTCGATTCGGTGTGGACGCCCGAGCATCACTTCAGCGATTACCAACTCACGCCCAACGTCCCGCAGTTTCTCTCGTGGGTCGCCGGCCGCACGGAGCGCGTGAGACTCGGCACGATGGTGAGCGTCCTGCCCTGGCACGACCCCGTGCGCGTCGCCGAAGCCTTCTGCCTGCTCGACCACCTCTCGCAGGGCCGCGCGATTCTCGGCGTTGGGCGGGGACTCGGGCGCGTCGAGTTCGACGGCTTTCGGGCAAAAATGAACGAATCTCGCCGACGCTTCGTGGAATACACCGAGGCGATTCTCAGCGGTCTCGAGAAAGGCGTGATGGAGTACGACGGCGAGTTCTACAAACAACCGGCCGTGCGCTTGCGGCCCGAGCCGTTCGCCTCATTCAAGGGCCGCACGTTCGCCTCTGCCATTTCTCCGCAGTCGATGGACATCATGGCCAAGCTCGGCGTCGGCCTAATGGTGATCGCCCAGAAGCCCTGGGAGACGGTGGAGAGGGAGTTGCTCGAATACCGCGTGCGCTACCGCGAGCTGAACGGCTGCGAGCCCGTGAAGCCGCTGCTCGGGGTGTTCGTGGGCGTGAGCCACGAGCTCTCGGAAGCGAAGCGCATGCGCGAGATCTACTTGCAGCGTTACGCGCGCTCGACCGTCGAGCACTACCAGTTCTCGAATCAACAGTTCGAGACGATCGAGGGCTACGAGTACTACGGCGGGCTCGCGCGCAACATCGCGAAGCACGGCCTCGAGAAGTTCAACGGCTTCCTGGCCGACCTTCAGGTCTGGGGTAACCCGCGCGAAGTGACCGCGAAACTGCTCGAGTACGCGCGCCGCTCCGACGCGGGCGGGTTCCTGATCACGCTCGGCTTCGGCGGCATGCCCCACGAAGTCGCCAACGCCAACTTCGACTTGTTCGCGCGCGAGGTGCTGCCGGCGCTGAGAGCGCACGATGTTGGCGGCGACATCGGAGTGACGCACGCTCCGGCAGCCGCGATCTCCGCGGCCTGAACAGAGGGGCGACGATGGCCGAACTGCGCTTCGAGGGACGCGTGGCAATTGTTACGGGCGGTGGCCGCGGCCTCGGGCGTGCGCATGCGCGCCTACTCGCCGCGCGCGGTGCGAGCGTGCTGGTCTGTGACACCGGCGCGGGCCTCGACGGCAGCGGCGGGAGCGAGGAGCCTGCCAAGAGTGTCGTCGAGGAGATCCTGACAGCCGGCGGCAGCGCTGTTGCAGACACGGGCTCGGTGGGCACGGCCGAAGGCGGAGAGGCTGTCGTCGCGCACGCGCTCGAGGCGTTCGGGCGCGTCGACATCCTCGTCAACAACGCCGGAATCCTGCGCGACAAGTCGTTCCACAACATGACGCACGAGATGTGGGACGCCGTGCTCGGCGTGCATCTGCGCGGCGCATTCAACGTGACGAAGCCGGCCTTCGTGCGCATGCGCAGCCAAGGCCACGGCCGCATCGTAATGACCTCGTCGCCCTCGGGCACTTATGGGAATTTTGGACAGGCGAACTACTCGTCCGCAAAGGCGGGCTTGATCGGTCTCGCGCGCACGCTCTCGATCGAGGGCGCGAAGTTCGACATCAAAGCGAACGTGGTGAGCCCGAACGCGGCGACGCGCATGACCGAAGGGCTCACCGGCGAACTCGGCCCGCACATGGCGGCGGAAAAAGTCTCGCCGCTCGTGGCATTTCTGTGTCACGAGTCGTGCACGCTCGCGGGCGAGATCCTCACCGCCGGCGCCGGCCGTTACGCGCGCGTGTTCGTGGCCGAGACCGATGGCTTCTTCAATCCAAATGCCACGATCGAAGATGTCTCCGCGTACTGCGCGCGCATCGCCGAGGACACTGGCTTCACGACACCGCGCGGAGTCCCCGATGCGAGCGCGCTGATCGCCAAGGCGATCAAGGGTTGAGAGCGGCATGAAAATCGCTGTCTTCTCCTTCAACACCGAGTACACGTTGCGCGCGGATCGACTCGCGCGCGCCGCGGAGGAGCGCGGCTTCGAGTCGTTGTGGCTGCCGGAACACACGCACATCCCGGCGCCGCCCGACGGCTTTGTGCGCTCGCCTGCGGGCGACGAGTTGCCGGTCGAGTACCGGCACATGTCCGATCCTTTCCTGGGACTCGCAGCCGCAGCGGCAGTGACCACGAAGCTCGCGCTCGGCACCTGCATCTGCCTAATCAACCAGCACAACCCGATCGGGCTCGCGAAGCAGGTTGCGACGCTCGACCGACTCTGCGACGGGCGCTTGATCTTCGGCGTCGGCGCGGGCTGGAATGTGGTCGAGATGCAGAATCACGGCGTCGCGTTCGCGGATCGCTGGAAGCAGGCGGCCGAGCGGCTCGAGGCGCTGAAGGCAATCTGGACGCAGGAGCGCGCGAGCTTCTCGGGGAAGTTCGTGCACTTCGATCCGCTTTGGTCGTATCCGAAGCCGGTGCAGCAGCCGCATCCACCGATCTTGCTAGGCACGCTCGACACGCCGTTCGGGCGCGAGCAAGTCGCGAAGCACGCCGACGGCTGGTTGCCTCTCACGTTTGATGTACGGAAGACCAAGAAGAGCATCGACGACGTGCGCGCGCGCATGCGCGCGCATGGGCGTGACGACTCGAAGCTCGCGGTGTCGCTGTTCTTCCTCGAGGACAAGCAGCAGCCCGATGATGCGCTGCGGGCAGCGCGCGATCTCGGCGTCGAGCGCGCGATTCTGCGCCTGCCCGCGCACGGGGACGCGCGCGTGCTCGCGGCGCTCGATCGCTACGCAGAGCTGGCAGCGCGCCTATGAGCGGGCGGCTCGCCGGCAGGGTGGCGGTCATTACGGGCGGCGCGAGCGGCATGGGGCTCGGCACGCTGGAGCGCTTTCTCGCGGAGGGCGCCTCGGTCGTGGTGGCGGACCTCAACCTTGCGAAGGGCGAGGCGCTGCTCGCGGCGCGCACGCAGGCCGGCGACGCCGCGCGCGTGCGTTTCGTGCGCGCGGATGTCTCGGAGGAGCGCGACGTCGCCGCGCTCGTACAGAGCGCGCTCGACGTGTTCGGCCGACTCGACGTGATGTTCAACAACGCGGGCATCGGCGGTGCGTTTGGGCCGCTCACCGAGACTGAAGTGGACGCGTGGGACGAGACCTTCGCAGTCGACGTGCGCTCGGTGTTCTTAGGGATCAAGCACGCCGCGCGCGCGATGATCGCAGCGGGCGCTGGCGGCTCGATCATCAACACCGCCTCGGTGGCGGGCCTCAACGCTGGCGGCGGCGCAATGGCGTACTCGGCGGCGAAGGCGGCAGTCATCAACCTCACGCAGTCGGCGGCGCTCGAGTTGGCAAAGCAGCGCATTCGCGTGAACGCGATTTGCCCGGGCGTGATCTACACGCCGCTCATGCACGGCGGCAAGGAAGCGGTGGCCGATGAATGGGTGAAGGACTTGCAGCCGTGGCCCGAGCGGGGTGAGCCGCAGCACATCGCAGGGGCTGCGCTGTTTCTCGCGTGCGAAGACAGCCGCTTCGTCACGGGCACGCACCTGCTTGTGGACGGCGGCCTAATGGCTGCGGGACCGCGCGTCACGCAACACGCGCATATGCTGAAGGATCTGAGCAAGCTCTCGGGTTTCGCATACGGGACGACAGGCAAAAAGGCGCGCTACCGGCGGCTCGAGAAGTAGCGCGCTCGCCCGCCGTTGGGCGCTACCTCGCCAGCGGATCCGGCCGCAGCTGCACTTTGCCGACGTAGCTCTGCGGAATCTCCGAGTGCAGCAGCGGATCGAGTCCGTTGGTGAACCAGAGCCCACGGCCCTTCCAGCCGGCGTTCGCGTCGTCGATACGGCCGTCGAGGCCGCGCGTGAAGGTGCCGAGCGGGTAGGGCACGCGGATCACGGTGAACTTTTCGCTGCGCGGATCGAAGGCGAGAAGCGAGTCCGAACCGGTGCCATTGAGCACCACGATGTCCTTGCCGAGGCCGAGGGTGTCGAACTGATCGACCCACAAGTAGTAATGGAAGTCCGCGGCTGCTTCGCTCGACTTGTCAGGTCCTGTTTTCATGAGCGGCCCCGGACCGCGGTAGAGCGTCCAGCCTTCGGGGCACTGCTCGCCCGCGCCCCAGGTTTGCTTGCACTTGTTGCGCTCGAACTTGCCGAGGTGGCCGCTGCCGCCGAGCGCCGCCCAGATCACGCCTTGCGAATCGACGTCGACGCCGCGCGGGCCGGACCCTGGGGCTAGCGGCGCGTACGCCTCGTGGCGATCCGTCTTCGGGTCGTAGCGCACGAGCCGGCCGCGATCGTCGAAGCCGGCGCCGGGGTTCGGGCCCGGCTGCGCAGTCCACACGCTGCCGTCCTGCGGATTCGGACTGATTCCGTAGTTGAAGCCGACCAGCGCCAGATCCGGCTTCGCGTCGCCGTCCGAATCGACGACGGTCTCGCTCCAGCCTTCTGCCGCTGCGAGCGTCTCGGGCTTCGCCGGATCCCACTTGTCAGGGTCGAACCAGCCGATCACGTAGGAATCCCCGCTGGTCCAGAGCCGTCCCTTCGCGTCGAACTGGAGGTGGTGCGTTCCGTAACAGGTGTCAATCAGCTCGGTCTTGCCCGTCGCCGGGTCGTACATCCCGAGCTGCCGATGGTGGTAGTTCTTCGCGATCACGGGTGAGGTCTTGCAGAACTCCGGCAGATCGTCGCCCCATTCGCGGTGCACCTGGGTCGTGATCCACACGCGCCCGCGCGCATCGAGCATCGGGTTGTGCGGGTTTGCGGGGTTCTTGTAGGCGTCGGGAATGCTGCTCGCGCCATCCGGCATCGGGCAGCCGAGCGAGCCGAAGCCCGCCGCCGCCGGATCGCCACTCGCGCCGAGCGGCTTGTAGGTCTGCGTGCACCACGGCGTATCGAAGCCGCCGAGCGTCGGCGTCTTCACGGCACTCGCGGTATGCGTGCGCGGGTCCAGCGCGAGCAGGTGGTCGTTGCCGATGTCGACGCCGTAGATCGGGCCGTTGGCGTTCACGTTCGGGTCGCGCTTGTCGCTGGCGACTTCGTCATGGGCGTAGGTCGTACCGTCGCCCCACGCCCACTGAGTGATTACGAGGTTGCGCTCGACGCCCTGCGGGCGCGGGGGCGCCTCGGGCGCCTCGCCGGCAGCGATGCGCGCGCTCCAGGCCGCCAGCGCATCGAGCAGTTGCGCGCGACCGAGCGCGTCCGCGGTCGCGTGCATCACGCTCGC
>JANNDT010000011.1:0-10221 GCA_031387905.1 Deltaproteobacteria bacterium | reverse complement strand
AAGTCGAAGCCGAGTTCAGCGAGCGCCTCGTGCGCGTGTTATCAGGGCTGCGCATCGGGCCGCCGCTCGAGCCCGGCGTCTTCATGGGCCCGCTCGTTTCGCGCGCCGCCTTCGACAAGGTGATGCGCTTCCGCGCGCTCGCACCCGAAGCCGGCGGCGAGCGCATCTTTCGCGGCGAGATCGACCGCATCGCGCCATACGTCGCGCCCGCGCTCGTGCGCTTCCGCTCGCTCGTGCAAAACCACCCGTACCAGCGCGACGAGATCTTCGGCCCCGAGGCTTCGCTCTATCCCGTCAGCGATCTCGATGAAGCCATCGCCGCCGTCAACGATTCCGACTTTGGGCTGGCCGCCTCCGTAATCACTCGCGAGCGCGCCAACTTCGACCACTGCGTCGGCCGCGTGCAAACGGGTGTGCTCAACTGGAACCGCGGCACGATCGGCGCGAGCGGCAAACTCCCGTTCGGCGGCGGCAAGCGCAGCGGCAACCACCGGCCCGCGGCGATACTCGCGACCCTCTACTGCAGCGAGCCACAGTCGATGCTGCTGAACGACGCGGGCTTCGACGCGAAGGCGCTGCCGCCTGGGGTGCCGGAACCGTGACGCAAGCGAAGCGCGCAGCGAGGCGGAGTCTTCGGAGCCGAGCGAAGTCGAACAGTGGCCTCCGCGCCCCGCGAAAGCCCGGAGTTCACGCGCTGGCCGCGCGGGACCGAGCATGACGTCCCGGCGCACGGTGCTCATGGGCGACCCTGCGCACTTCAGCGTGAAGGGCGGCGCGAACCCGCACACCCGAACGCGCTGGGGCACGAAGCGCAGCGTCGACCGCGCACTCGCGCAACAACAGTGGGCGCGCCTGCGCGACTTGTTGGGCGAACTCGGCGTGCGCGTGCTGGTCGTCCCGTCCGACCCGGCGCAGCCCGGCCTCGTGTACCCCGCCAACGCCGGCTTCCTCAGCGAAGTCGACGCCGAGAAGCCGCACGCGCGGAAGCGCTTCTACCTGGCGAACTTGCTGCCCACCCGCGCGGGCGAGAAAGAGCACTACCGCCGCGTGCTCACGGCCGCGGGCTTCGACGTGCGCCAGATCGATGCGCGCTTCCGCATGGAAGGCGAAGCCGACTTTTTCCCGGTTGGCGACAAATACGTCCTCACCCACGGCGGCATCGAGCAGCAACGTTTCGTGCCGGCGTTCGCGATCCCGCCCTGGAAGCGCGTCTACGGCTTCCGCACCGACGCCGCGGTCGAGCCGCTGCTGCGCGAACTCGTCCTGCCTCGCGAAGTGTTACGGATCGAGCTCGTGCTAGAAGCGCACTACCACGGCGACACCGCGCTTTGCGCCTTCGGCCCGCGCCGCGAGTGCCTGCTCGCGTACCGCGCAGCGCTCGCGCCCGGCAGCTGGGAGAAACTCTGCGCAGCGTTCGGCGCCGAGCGCGTGATCGAGATTCCCGAAGCCGACGCCGCGCGCTACGCCGCGAACTCGTTCACCTATACGCGCGCCGGCGAGTCGTTTCTCATAATGCCTGGCGGCATCTCGGACACGCTCCAAGCCAGTGTGCGCGAGCGAGGCGTCACGCCGATCACGGTGGACGTCTCCGAGTTCCTGAAGAAAGGCGGCGGCAGCGTGAAGTGCATGATCGGGGATTTGGGGCCGGTGGAAACCACTCTCGCAGCGCAGTGAGGCGGCGGGCGCCGGGACCTCACTCGATCCATGCGCTGACGCGGGCACCCTCCTCCCAGAACACTTTGGTCGTCCCCGCCGTGACGCGGTACCGCGCGCTAGTTGCATGGATGGTCGCCGCGCCATTCGTGAACCTGACCGGCAGGGACGAGTCGCCGACGCGAATCGCCGGATGCGTCTCGCCGCGTCGCACGACGCTCCGAACGCGATCTTCGTCCCTTCTCTCCACGAGAACGATCAGCATCCGAACACTCTAGGATCTGACGTTTCGCGAGCCTATGAACTGGCTCACAGCCTGAGCGGTTCCCCGACAATGCTCCGCATCACCAACCTCCGCCTCCCGCTCGACCACGACGCCGCCGCGCTGCGCGCCGCCGTCGTTGCGCGGCTGCGCGTGCGCGACGCAGACCTGCGCGACTTCAGCGTCTTCAAGCGCAGTTACGACGCGCGCAAGAAATCCGCGATCGCTTGGATCTACACGCTCGATTGTCGAGTTGCGGGCGAGGAGCAACTGCTCGCGGCGAACGCGCAGGGCGCGCACATCAAGCGCACGCCCGACATGCGCTACCGCTTCGTCGCGCGCGCGCCGGACGGCTTCTTCGCAGGCGAGCGCCCACGCCCCGTGGTCGTCGGCTTCGGGCCGTGCGGAATCTTCGCGGCGCTCGTGCTCGCGCAGATGGGCCTTCGGCCGGTCGTGCTCGAACGCGGCAAGGAGGTCCGCGAGCGCACGAAGGACACCTTCGGACTCTGGCGCCGCGGCGTGCTCGACCCTGAATCGAACGTGCAGTTCGGCGAGGGCGGCGCGGGCACGTTCTCGGACGGCAAGCTCTACAGCCAGATCAGCGACCCGCGCTTCCTGACGCGCAAAGTGCTCGAAGACTTCGTCCGCGCCGGCGCGCCCGAGGAGATCCTCAGCTCGGGCCGCCCGCACATCGGCACGTTCCGGCTGGTGAGCATGGTCGAGAGACTGCGCGCACAAATCGAAGAACTTGGCGGCGAGATTCGCTTCCAGCAGCGCGTCGTGGATCTGTGCATCGAGAGCGGCCGACTGCGCGGCCTAACACTCGCGAGCGGCGAGCAGCTGCGCACGGACCACGCCGTGCTCGCGCTCGGGCACAGCGCGCGCGACAGCTTCGAGATGCTGCACGCGCGCGGCGTCTTCCTCGAGGCGAAGCCGCTCTCGATCGGCTTCCGCATCGAGCACCCGCAATCGCTGATCGACCGCGCGCGCTTCGGCGCCTTTGCGGGCCACCGCGATCTCGGCGCGGCGGACTACAAGCTCGTGCGTCACGCGAGCAATGGTCGCTCGGTCTACAGCTTCTGCATGTGCCCGGGCGGCACGGTGGTGGCCGCCACCTCCGAGGCCGGGCGCGTCGTCACCAACGGCATGAGCCAGTACTCGCGTAGCGAGCGCAACGCGAACGCGGGCATCGTGGTGGGCCTAACACCCGAGGACTACGCGCAGCGGCGCGACGAGCAAGCTCGGGTGCACCCGCTCGACGGCATCGCGTTCCAGCGCTTCTGGGAAGCGCGCGCGTTCGAGCTCGGCGGCGGCACGTACGAAGCGCCCGGACAACTCGTCGGCGACTTCCTCGCGGGCCGCGCATCTACCGCATTCGGCAGCGTGACGCCTTCGTACCGCCCCGGTGTACACGCCACGAATCTCGCGAACCCTGACAACCCCGCTCTGCCGAACTGGGCGATCGCCGCGATCCGCGAAGCGCTCCCCGCGTTCGCGCGCCGCATCCCCGGCTTCGCGATGCCCGACGCGGTCCTCACCGGCGTCGAGACGCGGACCTCTTCGCCGCTGCGCATCACGCGCGGCAAGGATCACCAGAGCCTAAACGTGCGCGGCCTCTTTCCCGGCGGCGAGGGCGCGGGCTACGCGGGGGGCATCATGTCCGCGGGCGTCGATGGCATCGAGCTCGCCGAAGCGGTCGCGCGCTCGATGCTCGGGGGCTAGGGCGAGGCGCGCCTCAGGTGGGCGCGGCTGTACACCTCGAACTCTTTCCCCGGTTCTGCGACCTCAAAGGTCTCCGTGAACTCGTCGTTCGAGACGAACTCGTAGGTCTCGCGCGCCCGGAACGCGGGGTCGAGGTTCTCGAACGCCTCGCTCACAAACACGAGCTTGCTGGACGTGCTCGCTGCGTTGTCCAGCACGTACGTGATCACGAAGCTCTCTTGATGAAACTGGCGAAACACGATCCGGTCTCGTCGGCGGTCGTAGCTAAAAAAGCTGAAGTGCTCGTGCACCTCGCCTGACGGGTTCTTCTCCTGCGCGGGATAGGTCGAGACATTATGCTCGCGGATGAAGCGATCACCCAACACCGGCTCGTACTCGCGTACGAGGGTGCCCTCGCCCGGCTCGCCAGCCGATGTGCCTTGCCAGCGCCCGGGCAAGAAGCGGATTGGCGCGAAGCCATCCTTCTTCTCGAGCTCGGCGTACGCCCCCCAGGTGGCGAACAGCGCGAGCAGTATCGGCGCAATCACCCTACGCACGGGATCTCTCCTCCGTCGCTCACATCCGATCGACGATCACGTGTTCCTTCGCGATCCAAATCGCCGAGCGCTTGAAGTCGATGAACTTCGCCTCGTCCTCGATCGCGCGCCGGTTCGCCTCGCTCGCTTCGGGGCCGCCGCGCGCGAGGCCGCGGTCGAACCACACTTCGGCATGCCCGGTGTAGGCGGGTGTCACGGTCCCGCGCGGCCCGCGCAGCGCAGCTTCGAGCGGTGTCTCGAAGCGGTGCACCTGCTGGTACCGAAGAATTCCGGCTGCCTGTGCTTGGCGCCTAATCAGCGGCCCGTGGCTCGTGCGCCAATAGCGCTGCGCCTCGGCGAGCGATTGGTTCGCGTGGTGGCGCAGCGGGAAGTAGAGCTTCACCAAGCTGCTGCGCTCGTGCGCCAGCAAGTCCTCAGGCGTGGGATTCACCTGCGGGTACTCGTGCGTCAGATAGAGCGGCGAGTTCGGCAGATCGATGAAGCGCTGCTCGTCTTCGAGCAGCGCAGCGCCTGCGACGCGCCCGCTCTCGCTCGCGAGCGCAGCGCCGAACGCCTCCTCCGAATCCCACCACAACTCCGCGACGCCGTCGTAGGGCGGCTCCATTCCGCCGCGCGCTCTAGCCGCCGCCTCATTGATCGGATCTTCGAGCGTGTGCACCTGCACGTAGCGGAGCACGCCGAGCTTCGTTTGAAAGCTCGCGACGAGCGGGCCGTGCTCGTCGCGCCAATAGCGCTGGAATTCCGGGAGCGACGCGCCGGGTTTGCGGCGCAGTAGAAAGACGAGACGAATCATGGGCGCTCACCTCGCGAGCCACGCTAGCTCGGGCCATCGGCGCCCGGCCGGAGCGTGCTACCTCGCCGCTCGAAGGAGACACGCGATGGATCGCCGCGAATTTCTCACGGGCACCGCCACCGGTTTTGGGCTGCTCGCCGTAGCGGATTTGCTCGCACCCCGCGCTGCGAGTGCGACGCCGGAGGTGAGCGGGGCAGCGAGCGCGAGCGGCGGCAGCGAATCCGGCGTCGCGCTCGAGGAACTGCGCGCAGTCCTGGGCGAACTCGAGGCGAGTTTCGCGACGGACGCGTGGGGCCTGCGCAGCCCGCTCGACCAAGCCGAGGCGCGCCGGCTCGTGATGTTCCACCTGCATCACGGCATCGAGGTGTACTTCGAACCTTCGCCCGAGCGGCCGGCGTGGAAGCGCTTCGTCACGCCCGAGAAGAAGTTGCTCGGCGACAACCCGGACGCGATTTATTACGCGACGCCGATCTCGGCCGCGCACCGCTATCGCATCCGCGGCAACGTGGCGGGCGCGACGTACACGTCGTTCACCGTGGAGATGGGCGGCATAGCGGGGACGAACCCGACTGGCCTCGGCGCGACGCTCAACGACAGCGAGTTCGAGATCGCGCCCGATGGCAGTTACGAAATGACCGCGAGCCCCGAGAAGCCCGAGCGTGGCAACTGGCTGCGGCTCGATGAAGGCGCGAGCAGCCTCTCGACGCGGCACTACTACGAGCGCGAACTCTCGATCGCCGCGGATCAGCTGCACCACATCCCGCTGGCGATCGACCGCCTCGACCTAACGGAACCGCCGCCGCCGCCGAGCGAGACCTCGGTGGCCGCGGGCATCCGCCGCGTCGCGAACTTCCTACGCACGAGCGTATTCCCAGCGCGCCGCGACCCCGCGCAGTTGCCGCCCTGGGTCTCGCTCACGCCAAACCAGTTCCCGCAGCCCAAGAAAGATGACTCGAACACCAAAGTGGGCTTCGCGGCGAAGGACAATGTCTACTCGATGGCGCCGTTCGTGCTGGGGCCGGATCAGGCCTTGGTGATTCGGGGCCGCTTCCCGAAGTGCCGCTTCGCGAACGTCGTGCTCTGGAACCGCCACACGCACACACTCGACTACCGCTATCGCCGCGTCTCGCTGAACCGCAAGCAGACGCGACTCGAAGCGGACGGCAGCTTCAAGATGGTGCTCGCGGCGCGCGATCCGGGCGTACCGAACTGGCTCGATACCGAGGGCCGCCCGAGCGGCTCGGTGTTCTGGCGCTTCCAGTTGCCCGAGGAAGCGATCGCGCCGCTCGTCGCGAGCGTGGTAACGATCGCAGACGTGAAAGGCGCGTAAGAGCCTAAGCGCTCAGCCCGCTGGAACGATGCGCGCGCCCTCGGGCGGGTTGTCGCGCAGGCGCGTCATCAGCTGGTAGAGGCGCCCCGAACCGTCGCCGAGAATCGCATCGCGAATCAGTCCGTCTGGATCGCACCCTTCCGCAGCGCGCAGCAGGCGACCGAACGTCGCGATGAATGCTTCGGTGTGGCGTGTGCGGATTGGCGTCGAGAAGAACAGGTCGAAGCCTTCGCGCGCGGGCAGACCCGCCCCGAGCCCCATCAGACCGCGCATGAACACGTGGTTGTCGCCCGTGCCGAGCTGCGTCCAGAAGTCGGCGATCTTCTCCGGGGGAACGGTGCCTCCCAGATTCGTCGATTGGCTCGACAGAAACAGCAGGCCGGAGATGACGCCTAGCTGGCGGTCCACGAGGCGTACGAGATCGACGAACGTATCCTGCCGCGCGTGCAATTCGTTCGCGTGGATCGCGCGCGCTTGGATCTCCGCTTGCTCGGCGCTCTTCTGGAGCGCCTCGGATTGCAGCGCGAGCGCGCGGCTGTTCTCCGCGAGTTCGCTTTGTTGGAGGAACATGCCCAACACGAGCCAGAGAAACGCGAGCGGCGCGACGACGCCTTCGAGGAAGCTGCCGAGTTCGCTCGGCGGCAGCCCGACGAAGCCGTACCAGCCGATGACGAACGCGATGTACGCGAGCGCGAGGCCGACCCAAAGCGTGGTGAGCGCGAGGCCGAACAAGATGCGTCCGTCGATCCGCTCGCCTCGGTCGTTCGCCCCCGACATGTCTCGACGCTAGCGCCCTTCTCTGCGCCATCGCGCGCGTTACCGTCCGCCGCCATGCGAACTCCGGCGTTCACAGTGGGCATCGTGCAGGAGCGCGCGGGCGACGCGGATCTCTCCGCGAACGTGGAGCGCCAAGTGGCGCGCGTGCGCGAAGCCCACGCACAGGGCGCGCGCGTGATCTGCTTGCAGGAAATGTTCAACGCGCCGTACTTCTGCAAGAAGGAAGAGACCGCGCGCTTCGAGCTCGCGGAGCCGATTCCCGGGCCGACCACGCGGCGCATGCAGGCGCTCGCGCGAGAACTCGGCGTAGCGCTCGTGGCGCCACTCTTCGAGCGCGAAGCCGCGGGCGTCTACCGCAACTCGGCAGCGATCATCGACGCGGACGGCGCGCTGCTCGGCGTCTACCGCAAGATGCACATCCCCGACGACCCTCTTTATTATGAGAAGTACTACTTCGCGCCCGGTGACGCGGCCCCCGTGGCGGGCGCCCTGCACTCCTCTGATGGGTTCGCGGTGTGGCAGACGAAGTACGCGAAAGTGGGCGTGCTGATTTGTTGGGACCAGTGGTACCCGGAGGCGGCGCGCATCACGGCGCTGTTAGGGGCCGACGTGCTGTTCTACCCGACCGCGATTGGCTGGCATCCCGCAGAGAAGTCGACATTCGGCGAAGCGCAGAAGACGGCGTGGCAGACGATTCAGCGCTCGCACGCGATCGCCAACGGCGTGTTCGTGGCGTCGCCGAACCGCGTCGGCTTCGAGCCGGAACCGGGGACCGACGGCATCGAGTTCTTCGGGCACTCGGTGGTGTACGACCCGTTCGGGCGCGTGCTCGCCGAAGCGAAGACCGACCCCGCGGTGCTCGTCGTGCACTGCGACCCAGCGCTCGCGGAAGAGACACGCCGCGGCTGGCCGTTCCTGCGCGACCGCCGCATCGACGCGTACGGCGGCATCACGAAGCGCTGGTTGGGCTGACGCAGTGCGATTCCCCGGTGAATGGGAGCCGCACCGCGCGACTTGGATCGCGTGGCCGCATTGCGAGCCCGATTGGCCGGGCAAGCTCGCGCCCGTCTCGTGGGTGTATGCCGAGATTGCGCGCGTGCTGGCGGAGCACGAGGCGGTCGAGGTGTTATGCCACGACGAGGACGTGCGCGAGGACGCGCGCGCGAAGCTGGCCGCGCATCACGTACGGCTGGAGCGCGTGCGGCTGCATCTCGTGCCGAACGATCGCGTCTGGCTGCGCGATTCGGCGCCCACGTTCTTGCACGCGGCCGACGGTTCGGTCGCGCTCGCGAACTGGCGCTTCAACGCTTGGGCGAAGTACGAGAACTACACGCGCGACGCACGCGTGGGCGAGGCGGTGGAGCAAATAACAGGCCTTGCGCGCGTGCTGCCGTGCCGACCGGGTCGGGGCGACGGCGAGGAGCAGCGTGTCGTGCTCGAAGGTGGCTCGATCGACGCGAACGGCGCGGGGCGGCTTCTCACTACCGAGGAGTGTTTGCTGTCGCGAGTGCAGGAGCGCAACCCGGGGCTCGATCGGGCGGGCTACGAGCGCGTGTTCGCCGAGGCATTAGGGATTCGCGAGACGATCTGGCTCGGCGAGGGCTGCGCCGGCGACGACACCCACGGGCACGTCGACGACATCGCGCGCTTCGTCGCGCGCGACGTGGTGGCGCTCGCGTACGAAGCGGATCCCGCGGACGAGAACCACGCTCGTTCGCGCGACAACGCCGAGCGCCTCGCGCGCGTGCCAGGCCTACGCGTGATGAAGCTGCCGTATCCGCGGCCGGTGCTGATGGACGGCGTCCGCCTGCCCGCGAGCTACGCGAACTTCTACATCGCGAACGGGGCGGTGCTCGTGCCCACCTTCAACGACGCGAACGATCGCGTCGCGCTGAACGCGCTCGCGGAGTGCTTCCCCGGGCGCGCGATCGTGGGCATCCACGCCGTGGACCTCGTGTGGGGCCTCGGCACCCTGCACTGCCTGACGCAGCAAGAGCCCGCGGCGCTGGCGTAAGCAGCCGCGACCGCGCGTTCTCACGCGTCGCGTCACGCAGCGTAAGAGCGGGGTCAGACCCCGCTCTTACGCTGCGGCGGATCTTGCGCCGCACTCCGAGCGCTATCGGCGCGCGTCCGGCCCGTTGCGGCGCGTACGCGAAGAGCCGTAGCTGCACAATCTTGCTCGACATTCATCAGTCTCACGCACGCGCGGTTTCGGGCGCCAAGGTTCCCAGCGAAACTTCGGGGTCTGACCCCGTTCTTTCGCTGCGCGATGCAGCGCGTCATCCCCGATCGCGCTCGCTCGCGTCCGCTTGTGCGTGCGAGTATCTGCCCATGCCCGACTCGTTCGCTTTCCTCGACGCCACCGCTCAGGCTCAGCTCGTCGCAAACCGCGACGTGAGCCCGCTCGAACTCGTGGACGCCGCGATCGCGCGCATCGAGCGCGTGAACCCGCAGCTGAACGCGGTGATCCATCCGATCTTCGAGAAAGCGCGCGCGGCGGCGGCTTCGCACGACCTCCCGCACGGCCCATTTCGCGGCGTGCCGTTCCTCGTGAAGGACGCCGTCTGCACCACCGCCGGCGATCCCTATCACCTCGGCATGCGCTTCTTGAAGCGCCACGCTTACCGCGCGCCGCGCGACAGCGAACTCGCGCGCCGCTTCCGTGCCGCTGGCTTCGTGTTCGTCGGCAAGACGAACACGCCCGAGCTCGCGCTCTCCGTAACAACCGAGCCGCTCGCGTACGGCGCGACGCGCAACCCCTGGAACCTCGAGCACGGGGCGGGCGGCTCGAGCGGCGGCTCGGCTGCCGCGGTTGCCGCGGGCCTCGCGCCGGTGGCTCACGCCAACGACATGGGCGGCTCGATCCGCATCCCCGCCGCACACTGCGCGCTCGTCGGGCTGAAACCCACGCGCGCGCGTGGCACGCTCGCGCCCGCTTTCGGCGAGTACTGGGGCCCCCTCACGCACGAGCATGTTGTTACCCGCAGCGTGCGCGACAGCGCCTCGGTGCTCGACTGCATCGCCGGCGCCGCGCCAGGCGACCCGTACACCGCGCCGCCGCTCGTGCGCCCGCTGCGCGAAGCGGTCGGCGCGCCGCCCGGCGAGTTGCGCATCGGGTTCCTCACGAACACCGCGGTTGTTACGAGCC
>JANNDT010000008.1:0-15899 GCA_031387905.1 Deltaproteobacteria bacterium | reverse complement strand
ATGCGCACCACGCTCTGGTGATCCTCGGTGGTCGAGAACACCTGGCTCTTGCGCGTCGGGATGGTGGTGTTCTTCTCGATGATCGGCGTGGAAACGCCGCCCTGCGTCTCGACGCCGAGCGAGAGCGGCGTGACGTCGAGCAGCAGCACGTTCTCGACTGTGCCCCTCAGCACGCCGCCCTGAATTGCAGCCCCCACGGCCACCACTTCGTCGGGGTTCACGCCCTTGTGCGGCGCACGGCCGAAGATCTCCGCCACCTTCTCCTGCACGCGCGGCATGCGCGTCATGCCGCCGACGAGGATTACGTCGTGAATCTGGTCTTTCGTGAGACCCGCGTCGGTGAGCGCGGTCTCGCACGGCTCGACCAGGCGATCGATTAGATCCGCACACAGCGCCTCGAGCTTCTCGCGCGTGATCGAGATGTTGAGGTGCTTCGGGCCCGTCGCGTCGGCCCCGATGAATGGCAGGTTCACTTCCGTTTGCACTGAGGACGAGAGTTCGTGCTTGGCGCGCTCGGCGGCTTCCTTCAGGCGCTGGAGCGCCATCTGATCGCCAGCGAGATCGATCGCCGTTTCGCTCTTGAAGCGCTCGATCAAGTGGTCGATCACGCGTTGGTCGAAATCCTCACCCCCCAGGTACGTGTCGCCGTTGGTGCTCTTCACCTCGAACACGCCGTCGCCGATCTCGAGCACCGAGACGTCGAACGTGCCGCCGCCGAGGTCGAACACCGCGATCGTCTTGTTGGTCTGTTCGCCGAGGCCATAGGCGAGCGCCGCAGCGGTGGGCTCGTTGATGATGCGCAGCACGTTCAGGCCCGCGATCCTGCCGGCGTCCTTGGTGGCCTGGCGCTGAGCGTCGTTGAAGTACGCGGGCACCGTAATCACCGCGTCCGTGACTGGTTCGCCGAGGAAGTCCTGCGCGGTGTCGCGCATCTTCGCGAGCACGCCCGCCGAGATTTCCTGCGGCGGGCACAGCTTGTCGCCGATCTGCACCCAGGCATCGCCATTGTTGGCGGGCGCGACCGTGAACGGCGCAACCGCCGCGAAGCGCTTCACCTCCTCGGACTCGAAGCGGCGCCCGATCAGGCGCTTGCTCGCAAAGACGGTGCGCGTTGGGTTGGTGACCGCCTGCCGCTTCGCGACTTGGCCGACCAGCTTCTCGCCGTGATCGGTGAACGCGACGATCGAGGGCGTCGTGCGCGCGCCTTCCGAGTTCGCGATCACCTGCGGCGTATCGCCGTCCATGATCGCGACGCACGAGTTGGTCGTGCCGAGGTCGATGCCGATCACTTTGCCCATCGCTGCCGCGCCCCCTCCGGCGCCGCAAACCAGTGGCGCCGGCTAGTTCTCGGTCTCCGTCTCGTCCGGCTTCGTCTTCGGCGCTACCGCGACTACGACACGCGCGGGCCGCAACAAGCGATCCCGCAGCCGATAGCCCTTCTGGTAGACCCGAGCGACGTTGCCCGGCGGTACGGATCCCTCCTCCATTTGCGCGACGGCCTCGTGGACGTTCGGATCGAACGCAACCCCATCGGCTTCGATCACCTCGACTCCGTGCTTGGCGAGGACCGTGCTGAGCTCCCGCTGGGCGAGTTCTACGCCCTGCAACAGCGCGACCAAGTCCTTGCCTTCACTTCCTTTCGCGTGATCTACCGCGCGCTCGAGGTTATCGACCGTGCCGAGCAGCTCCTTTACGAGGTTCTCGTTCCCGTACTGCAGGGTCTCCTGGCGTTCGCGCAGTTGGCGGCGGCGCAGGTTGTCGAGGTCCGCGGCCACGCGCACGGCGCGATCCTTGCTCGCAGCGGCTTCGCCCGTCGCCACTTCGAGTGCTGCCTTCGCGACCTCGAGTTCCTGACCAAGCCGTTCGCTCTCCGCCTTGTAGGCGTGGATCAGCGTCTCGATGACGTCGTGCTTCGCTTCACGCGGCGGCGCGCCGGCGCGACCCTCGACGGCCTCGGTCGCCTCGCGCAAGGCGGCTTCGAGTTCGGCGCTCGGCGCGAGCGTGCCGGCCTCAGCCTCCGCTGCGAACGACTCCCAGCCCTCGCCGTGCTCGTCTCTGCCCTTGGGATTCTTGGGACTCACGCCCGCGTCTGCTCCGACAAGAGCAGGGAGACATAGCCGACGACGGGAATCACGCGGGCGAAATCCATGCGCCGCGGGCCGATCACGCCAAGCGTGCCGCACTGCGCGCCGGGGCGGCCGTAGCGGGTGGCGACGAACGCGAGGCCGTCGAGCCCTTCGTCGCAGAGCTCGCCGCCAAAGGCGACCTGCACGCCGTGCGTTTCGAGCACCTGGTCGAGCAGCGCGAGCAGCCGCTCCTTGTCCTCGACCGCATGCAGCAGCGCGCGAAAGCGCTCGGGATCCTGAAACTCGGGCTGATCGAGCAGCGCGAGCCGCGTCGCAATCACCAGATCCTGCTCGCTGGCATCGGCGCCAAGCGGCAGCTCGCGAACCAAGCGCTGGAGCAGCAGATCCGCTCGCGTTCGCAGGGCGCTCGCCTCGGCCACGAGCCGCGTGCGGATCTCGCGAAGGGTCGAGCCGGCGAGCCGCTCGCACAGCGAGGCGGCCATGCGATCGAGTTCGCCCTGATCGCCTTGGCCCGCGTGATCGAGTACGCGCTGGTACGCGCGTCCGCTCTGCGAGACGAGCACCGCGAGCATGCGCTCGCTCGACAGCCGCACGAACGAGAGGTGACGCAGCACGATTTCTTCGAGCCGCGGCGGCGCGACGAAACCGAGCAGCCGCGTGCGCTCCGAAAGCAAACGCGACGCGCTCTCGTCGAGGCTCGCGCTCGCGGAATCGTCGAGTCGGCCTTCGAGGTCGCGCTTCTCGTGGCTGCCGAGTTCGCGCACCGCGAGCAGCTGATCGACGAACGCGCGCATGCCGAGCGCGGTCGGCACGCGGCCCGCCGAGCGATGCGGCTTGTCGACGAGCCCGCTGTCTGCGAGCTCCGCCAAGGTGTTACGGACGCTCTGCGGCGAAAGGTGCATCGGCAGTAGCGCGGCGATCGTGTCGGAGGAAACCGGCGCCGCCTCGCCGACGAAACACGAGACGACCGCGCGCAACACGCGGCCCTGGCGCTCGGAGAGCAGCGCGGGCGCTGCGACGAGCGGTTGCGAGTTGAATCCCATGTTCGCCGGCACGCGCGCGAGTTTGGGGCGCGCGCTAGCCGCGGTCAATCACACGAAGCGCGCGGCGACGTCGTCGGCGAACAACCAGCCGCGCTCGCTGAGTGCGAGATCGCCGTCAGCGCTCTCGGCGAGCAGGCCGTCGGCGATCGCGCTCGCGATCGCAGTCGCGAAAAATCCACGCGGCGGCGCGCCGAACTCCGCGGCGAACGCCTCCGCCGCGAGGCCTTCGCGCATGCGCAGCGCGAGGAAGACGGCCTCGCCGCGCGCCGTCGCCTCGGCGAGCACTTCGCGCTCGGGAGGCGCACAGCGGCCAGCTTCGATGCGCGCGAGGTAGGCCGGCAGCGCGCGCTCGTTGGCGCTGCGCGCACCGAAGGGCTCGCCCGCGCGCGGCGGCTCGCTCGAGTGCGCGCCGAGTCCGAGCGCCAGCACGGGTCGGCGCTGCCAGTAGCGGCGGTTGTGCAGCGACGCGCAGCCAGGCTTCGCCCAGCTCGAGATCTCGTAGCGCGCGAGGCCCGCGGCTTCGAGCGCGCCGCTGAGCGCGAGCATCATCTCGGCAGACGCGTCATCGCTCGGCACTGCGAGCTTCCCGGCCGCCACCGCGCGCGCGAAGGGCGTGCCGGGTTCGAGCGTGAGCGCGTAGGCCGAGAGGTGCTCCGGCGCGTGCGCGAGCGCAGCCGCGACGTCTCGGTGCACGTCGTCGGGCGCTTGGCCGGGCGCGCCGAAGATCAGGTCGAGCGAGATGTTCGAGAAGCCGGCGGCGCGCGCCGCCACGAGCGTCGCGTGGCTCTCGGGGGCGCGGTGCGCGCGGCCGAGGCGCCGCAGCGTTTCGTCGTCGAAGGACTGAACGCCGATCGAGAGGCGCGTCACGCCGGCGGCGCGGAAGCCCGCCAGCCGCGCGCGCTCGAGCGTGCTCGGGTTCACTTCGAGCGTGACCTCTTCGGGCGCGCCAGGAAACGCCGCCCGAGCCGCCGCGATCAGGCGCGCGAGGGAGTCGGGCGTTAGGAGAGATGGCGTTCCCCCGCCGAAATAGAGCGTTGCGAGCGAGCGGCCGGCGAAGCCCGCGCGCCGTGCGGCGAGTTCCGCCAGCAGCGCCCCGACGTAGCGCTCCTCGTCTGCGCGCGAGAGCGTGCGCGCCGCGACCACGGCGAAATCGCAATATGGGCAGACGCGCTCACAGAATGGGACGTGAAAATAGACGCCCACCGTTTGGATTTCGCGCTCGCTCGGGGCCGTCACGCGTGAAAGCATAGGGGCATGCGAAATCGACGCCGTTACCCTCCGCCGCCGATGTCGCGACCCGCTCCCTATCGCCGAGAAGAACTCGAAAACGGCCTGGTCATTTTGGTGCGCGAGAGCCGCCTCGAACCGGTCGCCGAAGTTCAGATCTGGGTGGATGTCGGTTCCGCGGACGAGCGCGACGGCGAGCGCGGGCTCGCGCACTTCCACGAGCACATGCTCTTCAAAGGCACGCCCACCCGCGGCGTGGGCGAAATCGCGGGCAGCGTCGAAGGCGTGGGCGGCAGCATCAACGCCTTCACCTCTTACGACGCAACTTGTTATCACGCGACGCTTCCGGCGCAGGCCGCGTTCGCCGGCTTCGACGTGCTCGCGGATGCCGTGCAGAACTCGCTGTTCGATGCGGCCGAAGTGAAGCGCGAGATCGAAGTGGTGCTCGAGGAGATCCGGCGCAGCGCGGACGAACCGCAGCACGTGCTCGACGACGCGCTGTTCGAGACGATCTACCGCGTTCACCCGTACCGCTTCCCAGTGCTCGGCAGCAGCGAGAGCGTCTCTTCGTTCACGCGCGAAAAACTGCTCGCCTTCTATCGGCGCTGGTACACGCCCGAGCACATGGTGGTGACTGCCGCGGGCGACCTCGACACGGACGCGTTCATCGCGCACGTGCGCGAGACCTTCGCGGCGGCGAAGCGCGGCGAGGCGAAGCGCGCGCGCAGCGTCGAGCCGCGCACGCCCGGCCTGCGCACGCGCGTGCTCGCAAAACCGTTCGAGCGCGCCAGCTTCGAGCTCGCGTGGCCGGCCATCTCGCTCACGCACCCCGATACGCCGCTGCTCGACCTGCTCGGGTTCGCGCTCGGCGACGGCGACAGCTCGCGCTTGCATCGGCGCGTGAAGGAAGAACTCGGCCTCGCCGACCGCGCCGACGCGGGTTGTTACACGCCGCGCGACGCCGGCATGTTCTTCGTCTCGATCGAAACCGACCCCGAGCACATCTCCGAAGCAATCTCCGCTTCGATCGCGGAGACGGAGCGCTTGCGCCGCGAGCCGCTCGGCGAGGATGAACTCGCGAAGGCGCGCCGAAATTTTCTGGCTGCTCGCGCTTGGGAACGCGAGAGCGTTTCCGGCATGGCGAGCAAACTCGGCAGCGCGCAACTCGCGACTGGGGACCCGAGCTTCGAGGACGCCTACCTCGAGCGCATCGCCAGTGCGACCCGCGAGGAGTTGTTACGAGCGGCGCGAGAATGGCTCGGCCTGGGTGAACTCTCGATCGTCGCGGTAGTGCCGGAGGGCACGCTCGCGCCGTCGCGCAGCACGCTCGAGACCGCCGTCGAGAGCGGCGCGAGCCGCACAGCGCGCCGCTTCGCCGCGCCGCGCCGCTTGGCAGCGCCTTCCAGCCGCGTACACGCCTACACGCTCCCGAACGGCGCGCGCGCGTTCGTGTTGCCGCGCCCCGAGATTCCCGTGGTGGCGGTACGCGCCGCGGTGCTCGGCGGCCAGCTCGCGGAGAACGACGCGAACACCGGCATCGGCAGCTTCCTCTCGGGCGTCTGGCTGCGCGGCACCGCGACTCGCGGCGCCGCCGAGTTCGCGCGCACCACCGAGTCTCTCGCCGCCGAGATCGATGCCTTCTCCGGCCGCAACTCCGCCGGGCTGATGCTCGATTGCACCGCGGAGGTGTTCGCCGAAGCGCTGCCGCTCTGGGCCGAGGCGCTCTGCTTCCCCGCCTTCGACGAGGAAGAAGTCGAGCGCGAGCGACGCGATGCGCTCGCGTCCCTCGAGCGGCGCCAGGACCGGCTCGGCACGCGCGTGTTCGATCTCTTCCAGCGCACGCACTACGAACGGCACCCCTACCGGCTGCCGTTGCCCGGTACGCCCGAGGCGCTGGCGCGCTTCGACGCCGAAGCGGTCGAAGCGCACCACGCGCTGCTGGTTCGCCCGGATAACTTGGTGGTGACGGTGGTCGGCGCCGTCGATCCGGACGAGGCGGCGGCGGCGCTCGCGCGCGAGCTCGCCGATCTCGAGCAGGGCGACGCGAAGCCGCTCGTACTGCCGGAGCCGGAGGCGGCGCCGCGCGAGATTCGGCGCGCGTCCGAACGCAAAGAGCGCGCGCAGGCGCATCTCGTGCTCGGCTTCCGCGGCATCGCCGTCGACGATCCGGACCGCGAAGCCCTCGACGTGCTCTCGCAAATCCTCGCTGGCCAGGGCGGGCGGCTTTTCCTCGAACTGCGCGACCGCCAGAGCCTCGCCTACAGCGTCAGCGCGGCTAACGTCGTCGGCTTCGCGCCAGGCTACTTCTGCGTGTACATCGCGACCGCGCCCGACAAGCTCGAGATCGCCCAGCGCGGAATCTTCACCGAGCTCGAGCGGTTGTTGGAGACCGCGCCGAGCGAACCCGAAGCCGAGCGCGCGCGGCGCTTCCTGTGCGGCAGCCACGCGATCGCCCAACAACACGGCGGCAGCCGCGCGCTGTCGATGGCGCTCGACGCGCGCTACGGGCTCGGCGTCGAAGCCGACCTCCTTTACCCGGAGCGCGTGCGAGCCGTCTCCGCGCAGGATCTGCTGCGCGTCTCGCAGCGCATCCTCGATCTGCGCGCTTACACGCTCGCGACGATCGGCGCCCCGTAGAGCGCTGCGCCTTACTCGAGCCCTAATGCCAAGCCGTCGCGGCGCGGGTCGGCGGCGCCCGTCATGCGACCGGTCTTCGGATCGACGGCGATCGCCTCGACGCCGGTGAGGATCTCGTCGGTTTGCGTCACCGCGTGACCGCGGGCGCGCAGCGCTGCGACCACGTCGGCGGGAATCTCGCTCTCGAGTTCGAGCGTGTCGGGCCGCCACTGGTGGTGGAAGCGCGGCGCCGCGACGGCTTCCGCCACGTCCATGTCCCAGTCGGTGGCGTTCAGGAACGCGAGCAGCACCGAGGAAATGATGCGCGGGCCGCCGTTGCTGCCTGCGACGAAGCGCACCCTGCCGCCTTCCACTGCGATTAGGGGCGCCATGCTGGAGAGCGGCCGCTTGCCCGGCTCGATTCGATTCGCAGAGCTGCCCTGCGCGACCAGCCCCCATTGATCCGACTGCCCCGGCTTCGTCACGAAGTCGTCCATCTCGTTGTTGAGCAGAATGCCGGTGCCGGGCACCGTGACCCACGCGCCGTAGGGGCCGTTGATCGTCTGCGTGATCGCGACGGCGTTCCCGGCGGCATCGACCACCGACAGGTGCGCCGTGCCCTCGTCATCGACGGCGAGCCCCGAGCCCGTAACAACACTCGCGCGCTCCATGCGGATCCGCGCGCGCAGTTTCGCGATGTAGGCCGGGTCGAGCAGCTGCTTCACCGGCGCGTCCACGAACGCAGGGTCTCCCAGGTGCGCCGCGCGGTCCGCGAAGCCGAGCTTCATCGCCTCGGCAATCAAGTGAATCGAAGCCGACGAGCCCGCGCCCTGCGCGCGCAGGTCGAAGCCTTCGAGGACACCGAGAATCTCGAGCAGCGTGACGCCGCCCGACGACGGCAGCGGAAACGCGACCAACTCGAGGCCGCGGTAGCTGCCGCGCACGGGCTCGCGCACGAGCGGGCGATAGTTCGCGAGATCCGCGCGCGTGAGGACGCCGCCGTGCGCCTGCGCAGCCGCAGCGATTTTCTCGGCGAGCGCGCCTTCGTAGAACGCGCGCGGGCCGCGCTTCGCGATCTTGCGCAGCGTGGCGGCGAGTTCGGGCTGACGCAGGCGCGCTCCCGGAGCGAGCGGCGCGGGGAGAAACTGGATGCGCGCAGTCTCCGGGAAACGCACGACCATCGGTGTCGCGCGCATGAACTCGATGAACTTGCGCGTGTACGGGCCAAGTTCGGCGCCGTGCTCGGCGAGTTCGATGGCCGGCGCGAGCGCGTCCGCGAGCGGCAGGCTGCCGTATTCCTCGAGCGCGAGCGCAAAGCCGGCTACGAGGCCCGGCGTGCCAACCGCGAGCCCGCCAAAGCGCGACGCATCTGGCGCGACGCCAGCGCGCACGAACATGTCTGGGGTCGCTGCGGCCGGCGCCGTCTCGCGCGCGTCGATCGCGAACGCGCGGCCGTCCGCGAGGCGGATGAGCACGAACGCGCCGCCGCCGATGCCCGTCGATTGCGGCTGCGCCACGGCGATCGCAAACGCGGCGGTGATCGCCGCATCGATGGCGTTGCCGCCGCGCTCGAGCACCGCGACGGCTGCGCGAGTCGCCGCGGGATGCGGCGTGACGACCATTCCGCGCGCGCCGCTCGCCGGCTCTGGCGACGCCGCGAAAGCCGTTGTGACGCCACCGGCGGCAACAAACAGCAGGGCCGCGAGAGCGACTCCTGCTCGCGCGGCCCTGAAAACGAACATGGCCCGGACCCTATCACACGTCCGCGCCATGTTATTGGGGACGAGCCGCGGCTTAGCGGCGGCGACCGATTACTGCGAGACCGATGCACGCAACGCAACCGAGCAGCGCCGCAACCGGCTCCGGCACCGGGCGCGGATTGTTCACGAAGCTCGCGACGCCTGGATCGCCGACGCACTGCGGCCCAGTGTTCTGGCCGACACAGTTCGGATCCGCGTCCGCGATCAGCAGGCCGATGCGGAAGCTGCCGTTACCGAGCGCGCTGACTACGTCCGCGTAGGTCGTGCCGGCTTTGAGCGTCAGCACGATCGAGAGCGTCTCGCCGACGTTCACGCCGTTCGCAGCCTTCGGCTTGTGCGCAGTGAAGCGGTAGTCGTCCGAGAAAGACACGGAGCCGCCGCCCGGCAGATCCTTCGGACTGCCCTTCTTCCTGAAGTCGGTGCCCGCGCCACCAGCGATCGAAATGGAGGCGAAGGTGATGTTCGTGTCGAGGTAAACGCCGGTCAGCGACGAGGTGCCCGAACCTACGTTGTGGAACGTCAGGGTCACCGTGCCGCCGCCGCTGTCGGTCACGTCCGCAGATAACTGCGCTTCTCCGACGCCGCAGGCCTGAGGCGTCCCCGCGATGCAATCGAAGCCGTAGGTCGTCGCGGACGCGGAGCCCCCGATCGCAAAACTCGCCAACAGAATCAGCAACAGCCGCTTCATCGCTCTTCCCCTCGCGATTCTCTGGGGGAGGAAGTGGTGAGTTCGCAGCTGAAGTGGCAGACGAAATGCGCGAATCTTGCGGATGCGAGCGCGCAGCGGCCATCGAGCGGCCCGGCGCGGGGGGCGGCACCCGAAAGAAGCGGCGTCGGCGCTCGAGTTTCACGTCGCCGGGCCGTAGCCCGGCCGCGATCCCGCGGCTAGCTTGCCGCGCCTTCGGCCCGGTAGCTCAGTTGGTAGAGCACCGCACTGAAAATGCGGGTGTCGCCAGTTCGATTCTGGCCGGGGCCACCCCCAATTCGACGGAGCATCCCCGGCACGGCGCGCCGCGCGGGATCCCGCGCGACCCGGGGCTCAGGCCCGGTCTGCGCTCCGGCGACGGCCGAGCCACGCGAGCCCGGCAAGGCCCGCGGCGAGCATGCTCAGCTCGCCCGGCTCGGGCACTGCGGTGTAATGGTTTGAAACCGCAGTCAGGGACGAGACCTTCTTGATGCGGATCTGCTCCTCGACATCGAACGAAACGACGCCAGGCGAGAAGCTGTCGGCGTCCGAGAGGATCCCGCCACCCGAGCGGATCGAGTTGAGCAGAAACGTACCTTCATCGCTCAACAGGTCTTCGATGTCCTTTTCGATCTTCACCCGTCCGCTCGTACTGGTCCCCGCCGAATCCATGCTGGCGCCCGTGATCGCGCCCTGGTTCGCAGTGACCTTGTAGCTGAGGTCGAACTTGCGGAGGCCGCCGCCATTCGCGGTGAACTCGCTCGAAGTGAGCATGAAGCCGTCGCCCAGCACGGTCACGGTGTAGTTGGCGAGATTGCCGCTGAGATGCTTGGTCTTCGTGACCTTGAAATCGCTGAAGGTCAGCGAGCCGTCATCGGACACGAACGTGCCGCCGTTCACGAGCTGATCGAGCGTGAACGTGGCGGCGTTTGCTGCCCCGGAAGACAACACGAGCGCGCCAACTAACACCAGCAGGATCGACTTCATCCGCAACAACATGAGTTCCTCTTTGGTTGCGGAACCGCGCCACGGGGTCGGGCGGATTCCGTCGCAGAGGAAGTGGTGGAAAAAGGGCAGAAGTGGCAGAGACAATCCGCTCACGACGTATTTTGCCCCGCGGGAAGCGTCACCCCTGGCGCTTCTCAACGCGCGGAGACCGCCTCGGCGAGCAGCTCGTAGGAGCGCACGCGGGCAGCGAAGTCGAAGCAGAGCGTGACCACGCCGAGTTCAGCCGTCGCGTACTCGGCTGCGATCCGCTCTAGCCCAGCCACGACTTCCTCCGGCGCGCCGACCACAGCGGGCGTCGTCGCTCGGGCCAGGTAGGCGAGTTCCGCGGGCGAATATGGGTACGCCAGCGCCTCCTCGGGGCTAGCCATCCCGGTGTGCACGCCGCGCGCGAGGTTGAGGCGCGAGAGGCGCAGGCTCGCCGCGTGGTACTGCGCTCGCTCGCGCGTCTCGGCGCAGAGCGCCATCACCGCGACGTGGACGCGCGGCGCCGCGCACCAGCGCGAGGGCGCAAAGCGCTCGCGATAGGCCGCGACGATCGCGGGGCCGTTGCCCGCATGCGCGCCGAAGAAGTGCGCAAAGCTGAACCGCAATCCGCGCTCGGCGGCGAGCAGCGCCGAATCGAGCCCCGAGCCGAGCAGCCACACCTCGGGCATGCCGCCGGACGTTGGCGCGGCGTGAATCCCGTGGAACGGGTGCTCGGGGCCGAGGTCGTCGGCGAGGAAGCCGACCAGGTCGTCGATCTGCTCGGGATAGCGGCGCACATCCCGCATGGGCCCCGGGTACGCGAGCGCCGCGGCGGTGCGCTGATCGCTGCCCGGCGCGCGCCCGAGGCCGACGTCGATGCGGCCTGGGAATAATGACTCGAGCATGCGGAAGTTCTCGGCGACTTTGAGCGCGCTGTAGTGCGAGAGCATCACGCCGCCGCTGCCGACGCGGATCGTGCGCGTGCGCGCGGCGATCTGCCCGATCAGGATCTCAGGGCTCGTGCTCGCGATGCCCGGCAGGTTGTGATGCTCGGCGACCCAATAGCGCTCGTAGCCGAGCGCCTCCGCGCGCTCGGCCAGCGCGATCGCCTCGCGCAGCGCATCGCCCGCGGTGCCGCCTTTGCGCACCGGCGCTTGGTCGACGACCGAGAGCCTGAGCTTCACGCGCGCCTCGTTGCCCGTCAGAAGCTCACGTTCAGGCGCATGTAGACGTACCGGCCGTTGACGCCGATGGGCGACAGGATGTCGTACGGGAGATTCCCGAAGTAGTTGATGTCGCTGCTCGAGAGATCCGGGTACGCGTCGAGCACGTTGGCCGCGCCGAGCGTCACACCAACGCTCTCGTTGATGCGGTACTCGCCCTCGAGATCGAGTTGCCATTCCGCCCCGTAACGCTGCTGCGGCTCGAACCCGCCGCCGAAGTTGAACACCCGCTGTGCCGAGCCGTAATGACTCACGCGCGCGAGCAGCGAGACCGGTCGATTCGACCAGTCCGCGGTGAAGATCGTCTTCGTCTCTGGCGCTGCGGTCTCGATCGTGTTGGTTTCCTCGACGCCAACCAGACGGAGGCTCGAATCGATCGCCGTCAGTTCGCTCGGGGTGCTGTGATAATTCGTGATCTTGGTATGCGCGTAGCTGAACGACAGATCGAGGCCGAGTCGACCGCCGAGCAGCTCGTGTCCGTAGGTCAGCACGAGGTCGACGCCTTGCGTCCGCGTGTCGACCGCGTTCGTGAAGAAGCGCACCGAATCGACGTCCGCGCCGCCCGGTAGCGGCTGCACCACCGCCTCGACGCCCGGACCGAAGAAGCGCTCTGACAACGTGATGCGGTCGTCGATCGCGACGTGGAACGCGTCGAGCGAACCCGAGAAGTCGCCGAACCGGGCAGTGACGCCAACGCTCGCATTGAACGAGCGCTCGGGGTCGAGATCCTCCGCGCCGAGACGGCGCGAGATCACGTCGTCTACGGGCAACGTGCGCGTTCGGACGAGCGATCCGCCGGAGCCGAAGCTCGTCGTCGTATCCGCGAAACCGTCCTGCTGGATGCCCGGCGCGCGGAAGCTGTTGGAGATGGCGCCTCGGAACGTGATCGCGTCGATCAGCGTGTAGGCCGCCGATAGCTTGCCGGTGAACTCGCTGCCGAAGTCCGAATAATGCTCGTAGCGGCCCGCGAGGTCCACCAATAACTCCGGCAACACTTCCGCCGCGACGTCCGCGTAGAGGCTCACCACATCGCGGTCGAGATCGACCTCGTCGTCTGGCGTCAGCCCGGGACCGGCTTGCGCGCCGATTGCCAAGAAATCCGGCGCGTCCGCGAACGCGCCGACCTGATAAGACTCCAGCTCGCCGCGCGAAGTCTGATACGTCTCGCGGCGGTACTCGACGCCGGCCAGCAACGTGAGCGGGCCGTCGAACGCAGCCACGTTCAGCTCGCGCGTGAAGTCCGCATTCGCGGTCAGCAGATCGACCTCGTAGGAACCCGAGTCGAAGCGCGTCGGGCTGGCCGCGCCGAGCGACGGGTTCAGCGAACGGTCGACGCCGAAGTCGAGTTCGTCGCGCCCGTAGGTCACGCTGGTATCGACGTCGAAGCCCGCGAGGTCCCACTCGAGGCCGGCGGTGAACGAGAAGTCGAGGTCGTCCGCGCGCGTTGCGGGCCGGTAACCGTTGGGATAGACGCTGGCGACGTTCTGGGAGCCGACGGGGTAGCGGAAGAACGCGGCGCCGCCCTTTGTCTGGCGATCGCTGTAGGTGCCGAAGCCGTAGAGCGTCATCTCTCCCACGGGCAACTCACCATTGAACCACGCGCCGTAGGCGTCGTTACTCGGGTCGCCCATCGTGTAGTTCACGCGGCCCGCGAGGTAGCTGTTCGCCGGATCTTCGAAGAAGGGAATCTGGTCGTAGCCCGCACGGTTCGTCTTGTTGCGGTTCTCGATGTCGAGGCCGACGCGCAGGAAGCCCTCGTCGGGCAGCGCGAAACCCGTGCTCGCGCTCAGCGTGAACGTCTCACCGTCCTTGATGTTGCGATCGGTCGGAGCGTGGTGGGTGATGTGCTCGCCGAGCGTCACCTCGATGTCGGTGCGCGACGGGTCGTTGTCGAGCAGCACATTGATTACGCCCGCCACCGCGTCGCTGCCGTACTGCGCTCCCGCGCCGTCGCGCAGGATCTCGACTTTCTCGACTGCCGAGAGCGGGATGGTGTTGAAGTCCACCGCCGCCGTGCCGCGCCCGATCTTCGTCTCGGAGTTCACGATCGCGGAGCTGTGGCGGCGCTTGCCGTTCACGAGCACCAATAACTGGTCTGGCGAGAGGCCGCGCAGCTGGCCCGCACGCACGTGGTCCGAGCTGCCCGAGTTCGACTGGCGCGGGAAGTTGAACGACGGCGCGATCGCCGCGATCGCCTGGCCGAGTTCGTCTCCCACGGCGCCGGTGCGCTCGAGGTCTTCAGCGCTGATCAGGTCGATCGGCACCGGGCTGTCGAGCACGGTCCGGCCCTTGGCGACCGTGCCGGTGACGATCACTTCTTCGACTTCGCCCGGCGCGGGCGCCGCGGCCGGAGCGGCTTGCTGTGCGAACGCTGCAATCGAGAACGCAGCAAGAAACGCAGCGAGCAAGAGACGGACCGCGAGAGGCACACGAACTCCTTCCATAGTCATTCGATCGAAAGCGGTGGCTGGTGGCGACGCAAGCACGGCGGCTTCAGCGGCAGCGCACTCTATCAGCGTCGATACGAGGCGTCCTCGCGGCTGCGCTCGCCGTGCTCGAACGCGTCGTTCGGGGTTTCCGCCACAATCGGCTCGAGCTTGCTCCAGTCGTAGACGACCTGGCGGTGGGCGATGCGCCACGCGCCGCCGCGCTTCTCGAAACGGTCCACGTAACGGCCGCCGAAAGTTTCGAGCACGAGCCGTCCGTCGCGGCGCACTTTGTGGCGCGCGAGCACATAGCTCTCGACGTGCGCGGTTTCACCTGACAACTCGATCGAGGCTTGCTGGAGCCCGTGCTGCGTCGCGAGCGCGTGCGCGTTCAGCGCCTTCACCACGTACGGCGCGAAGCCGTAGCCGCTGCCCTTGTAGCCGCCGTGGTCGTCCGTCGCGTCGGGCCAGTAAACGTCGCGAATCAACGCTTCATCGCCGCGGTCGACGCCGCGGCAGTACTGCACGAGCACGCGCTGGATCGCGGCCTCGTCGAGCAGCCGCTGAAGCTCGTCCATGTTCGCCTCCTCGCCGCCACCGTATCGCGATTGCGCCCGGCGCGGCGTGCGCGAGAAGTACCTAACGCCTGGTGGCCAGCTCGCGTTGATCGCTGGCACGCGCCGCAAATGCGATCGCAGCGCGGCCCGCGCCGAGAGAAACTCGCGACGCATCCGCCGTGGGGAGCGCGAACTCGCCGTCGAGTGCGAACTCGAAGTGCACGGGCGCGCCGGCCGCGAACTCGCCGCGCGCGCGCAGTGCGGCGAGCGCACGGCGCGCGTGGCCGAGCGCGACGGTGCCGAGCGTGAAGCGCGCGTTGAACTCGACCACGGGCCGCAGCACCTCCTCGCCGCTCAGCGAATCGCGAAACGCGAACGCATCGACGCCGCAGGGGCCGCGGTAGCCCGCAGCGGCGGCGGCGCGCGCGACGTGCAGCGCCGCCGCGCGCAGCGTCGCGTCCGCTGCGAGGCCCGAGGCCACGGCGCTGTGCGCGTCGATGACGCCGCGATGCCCACGCGGGGCGCCCGCCGGTGTCACCACCTGTGCGAGCGACCCCAACAACTCGATCTCGCCGCCCGCCGCGACGTGGAGCTGCACCGAAGCGTCCCAGTCGCGCGCGAGCCACGGCTCGAGCAGAGCGCCGCCGCGCTCGGCGAGCTTTGCCAGCGCGGCGTGCCAGCGCGCGTCGTGCGCTTCGCCGCCGATCGCGCGCCCGCGCCCGCTCGTACCGAAGCGCGGCTTCAGCACGAAGCTGCGGCGCGCCCAGGCGGGCCACTCGGCGACGCGCGCCTCGATCGCGCGCGCAGCGCCCGGCACGCGCAGTTCCTCGGGCTCGAACACCGTAATCAGTTCGCGCAGGGGCGCTGGCGCTAAGTCCGCGTCGCACGCGACGCGCCAGGCGAAGGCCTTGTCGTGCACGCTGCGCACGACCGCGGCCGGCGCACCTGATAACACGCGCCCGGCCTCGCGCGCCGCGGCTTCCGCGCCCGCATCGTTGAGCCACGCCGTCGCGCCCGCGCGCGGCAGCCACGCGAACGCGAGCGGTTCCTCCCACAGCGTGCGCCACAGCGCCGCGAGCGCGCGCGGCTGCGGCGCGCTGCGCGCGCGCACTGCGCTCGCGCCCTCCTCGGCACCAAGGTTCGCGATGAGCGTCAGCGCCGCGTGCGGCGAGCGCGGCAACTCCTGCGGCGAGCGCGCGTGGCGCACGTGCGCGATGAAGTTCTCATCGAGCCCGGCCGCACGGCGCGCCTCCGCGTCGAAGCGTCGCCCCTTCGCGCGCGCAGCCGAAAACGGAAACGGCAC
>JANNDT010000296.1:0-24722 GCA_031387905.1 Deltaproteobacteria bacterium | reverse complement strand
AAACCCGCGGCGCGGGCCCCACCCGCGCCGCGCTCCAGCGGCAGATCAGCGGCAGTTGGTGACTTCAGAGGCCCTTAGAAGTCGTACAGCAGCGCAGCGCGGTAGAGCAGATCGTTCTTTTCGATGCCGGGGTCGACCTTGCTTTCGTACTCGTTTTGAACGCCGAGGTTGAGTGAGAGGCCAAGGGCGCTGGAGATCGCGAGCGACCAATCGACGCCTGTCAGATTGCGGAACTCGCCTCCGTCTGACAGCGATGGGTAGATGGTGTTGAACGCGGTGACTTTCTGGCCTGCCGCGGGTAGCCACTCCGTCTCGATCCCTAACACCGCTTCCGGCACCCACTTGTCGTCGCCCGGCGCACCGAAGGTCTTGGTGCCGCCAAAACCGGCGCGGCCGCGCAGGTCGAACTTCTCCCCGTCAACGAACGAGTAGCCCGCGCGCCGGCGACGTTCAGGCGATGGTCCCAGCTTTGGAACTGGTCGTAGTCGTAACGCGTCGAGGCGAAGGCGAAATACTTCTCGCCGGCGAACAGGAAGTTGCGGAGCAGCGTCGCGTACGCCTGATTCTTCGTCTCCGCTCCGTTCGAGGACGAACGGAAATAGGCGGAGTCGAAGTTCCAGCGTTTGCTCTCATCGACGAAGCTGCCGCGCACGCCGGCGAGGAGATCCTGATTGTCGGAGTTGCCGCTCGCGCCGGTGAAGCCGAGCTGGGCTTGCTTCGTCCAGCCGCGCAGCAGGCTCGTGCCCGCGATTCCGGGGGGCACCGGCGCAGGCGGCGCCGGGGGCGCGGGCAACGCCCGCGTCGTCGTCCACGCGCGCGTCGAGCTGATCCTCCGCAATTTGCACGCGGCCCAGCACCGCGTGCTCGAGCACGAGGCCGGCTTCGGTCGCCTCGACGATTTCACCGGTGACGCCATCGCCGTTCTCGAGCCGCACTTTGTCGGCTTGTGCCGCGACGGCAGCGAGCATGAGGCTCGCTGCGAAAAACGCGCGCAAGAATCCCAGGGGCACGGTCCATCTCTCCTCGGCCTGTGGCCTGAAATGAGTGGCCGCGAGCGGCCGGTACGTTCCGCGCGAGTTAGGCAAACAAGATCGTTAGGGAACGCCGCCCGCTGGAATCGCCGTCTCGTGCTCACTCACACGTACGGCTACGACGCACGCGCCGGTGCGTTCTTCGCGCGAGGCCCAGCTTGCGAGGCCTGCATCCGCGTCGGCGTGTAGCTGCACGACCGCGTCCCACGCGGGCTCGCCCAACGTTGCGAGTACTTCGTCGTGGAGCGACCACCGCAGGCCGCATACGGCATCGCACAGAGTCGGGAGCGCGCGCGCCGCGAACTCTGCGGCGAACGCGTCCGCGCCCTGCTCTGCGGGCCGCTTCACGAATGCGATGCAGTGGAGCGCCGCCGGAGCCGCTCGCGCGCCGAGTTCGCTCTGCTCGCGCACTTCGAAGAAGCGGTTGCGCGGCTTGTCCATGAACGTGCGTTCGTCGCGCTGGACCGCGGCGCCAGCCGGGCTCGCGAGGCGCGCAATCACGCCGCGCACTGCCGCTGCGTCCCGGTAGACGAAGCTCGTCGCGACGTCGAAGCCAGCAGTGCCGTGCAGTTCTTCCTGTACGTGGTTGCGCACGTAGCGAAGTAGCCCACTCATTAGGGGCAGCGCGAGCGGCGCGTGCGCGTCTTCGTAGTGCGCGCGGAATGCGTCCCGCGTGGTGCCCGGCTTGCGCACGATCAGCGCGAGCGTCTTCAAGCGCCCGCCGCCCACCACGCGCGCACGTACGCGACGATCTCGCCGGTCTTGGCGCCCATCGTGAAGATCTTTGCGATGCCGGCGGCTTCGAGCGCGGCCATGTCCTCGGTGGGGATCACACCGCCGACGATCACGAGCTTGTCGCCCGCGCCCTGCTCCCGTAACAGCTCCGCAACGCGCGGCACGTGACGCATGTGCGCGGCGGAGAGGCTCGAGATGCCGACCACGTCCGCGTCTTCCTGAATTGCGGCGTTCACCACCATCTCGGGCGTCTGCTTGAGGCCCGTGTAGATCACCTCCATGCCCGCGTTGCGGAGCGCCTTCGCAATGACCGTGATACCGATGGTATGAGAATCCAGTCCGAGTTTGGCGAGAAGGACGCGGATGGGGCGTGCGGGGCGCGACATCGGTGCGAGCGCCGCGGCTACACGCCGCTCGTGAGCGTGTCGGGCGTGTACGTCCCAAAAACTTCGCGCAGCACGTCGCAGATTTCGCCTTGGGTCGCGTACACCTTGACCGCTTCGAGGATCGGCGGCACGAGGTTCTCGCCGCTTGCGGCGGCTTCGCGCACGGCATCGAGGGTCTCGGCGACTTTGCTCGCGTCGCGCGACGCCTTCAGCGCGCGCAGCTTCTCGATCTGGCGCTGCTCGGTCGCTTCGTCGAGCCGGAAGATGTCGATCGCGCGCTTCTTCTCGTCGCGCACTGCGAAGTTCTGGCCGACGAGTTTGCGCTCGCCCGTCTCGAGCGCGCGGTTGCGCTCCACCTGCTCGCGCGCGAGCTCCCTCTGGAAATAGCCGCGCTGGATCGCCGCGAGCGCGCCGCCCATCGCGTCGATCTTCGCGATCTCGGCCATTACGGCGTCCTCGATCTTGCGCGTCATCAGCTCGACGGCGTACGAGCCTGCGAGCGGGTCGATGCTGTCCGCGACGCCGCTCTCGTGCGCGACGATCTGCTGAATCGCCGCGCCCACCGCGATCGCGTCTTCGCTCGGCAGCGCGTGCGCCTCGTCGTAGAGCGGACTCGTCATGGTCTGCGCGCCGCCGCCGAGCGCACACGCGAGCATCTGAATCGCGAGCCGCGCGATGTTGTTGAGCGGCTGCTGGAGCGTCATCGACATCGTGCCCGGCGAGCTCATCAGCTTGAGCCGCAGCGATTCCGGTTGGGTCGCGCCGTACCGCTCCTTCATCAGGCGCGCCCAGATCTTTCGGTAAGCGCGCAGCTTCCCGACAGCCTCCATGAAGTCCATGTCGATGCCGGTGATGAAACTGAAGTACGGCGCCACTTCGTCGACCGTGAAGCCGCGCTTCAGCACCGCGTTCAGATACTCCATCGCGATCGAGAAGCCGAAGGCGAGTTCCTGGACCGGGTTCGCGCGCGCCGCGTAGAGCTGCGCCGACACCACCGAGATCGGAATCCAGTTCGGGTGATTGCGGATCGTGTACTCGATCACGTCGGTCGAGAGCCGCAGGCCGTGCTCGGGCGGGAAGATGTAACGGCCCACGCAGGTGTACTCGATCAGAATCATGTTCGGCATCTGCAGCGTGAACCGGGCCGGGTCGACGCCGCGCTTCTGCAGCGCCGCGATGATCATCGCGAGATTCACCGGCTGCGGCGCGTTGCAGACGGATGTTAGGTGCTTCAGTCTCTCGAACGGCAGGTCGAGCGCCGCCTCCATGTCGGCCAGCGTGTCGATCGCCGTGCCCGCGCGGCCCACTTCGCCCGACGCGAGCGGGTGATCGGAGTCGTAGCCGTTCGTGGTCGGCAGGTCGTACTCGATGATTAGGCCGGACAGCCCGAGCTCGAGCATGCTTCGGCCGCGCTTCGCCCAGTCGGCGCCCGTCCCGAAGCCGGTGACCTGCGCCATCGTCCAGAGCCGGCTGCGATAGCCGTTGGCTTCGGTGCCGCGCGTGTACGGGTATTCGCCGGGAAAGCCGACGTCGCGCGAGTAGTCGAAGCCGATCGCGGCGAGATCCGCGGGCGTCGCGAGGCGATCCACGGGCCAGTGCATCGCCTGCGTCGTGAACGCGGCCTCCCGCTCGCCCTTCTGGGCGAGTTCGGCAGCGAGCGGGCCCACCTCCCAGGCGGCGCGCTTGGCCCTGATGTCGTCGTTCGCGTCAGCCATCAGCGCTCCTTCGGGCGGCTCGCAGCATGCATCACGCACGCCGAGCTCGCGAGACGCGCTCGACGCGCGCGCAACGCGCGTGCAACATGCAAGCGAAGCGCGCAGCGAGGCGAAGCCGAGCGGAGTCGAACAGTGGCCTCGTTGTCCGATCTGAGCCCGTACCAGAAACGCCTGCTCGCGTTGCTGACGCTCGCCACTCTGATCGAGGGCTTCGACGCGGCGCTCACAATGGTCGCGCTGGAAGGGATTGGGCGCGAGTTCGGCGCGGACCTCGTCACCCTCTACGACGCGATTTCGCTGCTCAGCTGGGGCGCCATCGCCTCCGGCGCGATGATCTGGTGCGCGGATCGCATCGGACGAAAATCGGCGCTGCTGATCTCGCTCGCCGCGTACGGCGCCCTCTCGTTGGCGACGGCGCGCGCGCCGAGCCTCGACGCGTTCGCGTGGCTGCAGTGCGGCGGCCGGCTGTTCATGGTCGCGCAGCTGTCGCTCGCGTACGTGATGTTGTCGGAGGAAATCCCGCCCGCGTTGCGCGGACGCGCCAACGGTTTGCTCGGCACCTTCGCGGGCGTTGGCGCCGCGTTGCCGCTCGCGCTCTCCGGCATCGATTGGCGCAGCTACTTCTTGATCGGCGCACTGCCGCTCGCGCTCGCTCCGATCTACGCGTTCGCGCTGCGCGAGACCGCGCTCTTCGCAGCGGGCGCGCGCGCTCGCAGCGGCAGCATTCTTCACAATCTGCGCGCCTTCGCCGCGGGCGGGTTGCTCGCACGCCTCGCAGCGATCACCGCGATGTGGTTCACGCTCAGCTTCTGGTCCGGCGGAGTGCTCGTCGGCTTCCTGCGCTTCCTCGGGGTCGAGCGAGCCTGGACGGGCGAGATGATCCGGCTCCTGCCGTGGGGAACGATTCCGGCGGGTATCGCGGGCTATTTGCTCGCGGGCGTGTTGATGGATCGCATCGGCCGCCGCGCCACCGCGATGCTGTATTTCGCGCTCTCCGCGCTCGCGACGATCGCGTGTTATCAGGTGAACGCGGCCTGGGCGATCTTTGCTTCGTTCTGCGCGGTCACCGCGCTCGGCGGCGCATGGACGGTGACGAACACGCTCACCGCTGAGCTCTTCCCGACGCGCCTGCGCGCCACGGCCTCCGCTGTCGCGGGCAGCCTGCTCGGGCGCCTCGGCTTCGTGGTCGGCCCGCTGGTCGCGGGCCGCCTCGCCGCGTCACTCGGCTCGACGAGCGATGCGATGGCGCTGCTCGCGCTGCTGAACTTCGCCTGCATCGCGGTCGTGTGGGGCTGGATCCCGGAAACGCGAGGACGCGCGCTCGCGAGCTAGCAAGCGCTCACGAGCGGCGGAGCGTTCAGCTGCCCGCGAGGCTAGTTGATGCGCGCCGGCACCTCGGTCGTCACAGCAACCTCCGCGCCCGCGAAGATCGCCTCGACCACGTGCTCACCGGCGCGCAGGAAGCCGCGCACATCCGGGTGCGCCAGCGCCGCGACCAGCACCTCGTCCATGTGCTCGACCGGGATCAGCTCGAGCCCGCGCGTAATCAGCGCCGGAATCTCTTTCAGATCCTTCTCGTTCTCCTTGGGGATGAGCACCGTCTTGATGCCGCCGCGCAGCGCTGCGATCAGCTTCTCCTTGAGGCCGCCGATCGGCAGCACGCGCCCGCGCAGCGTGATCTCGCCCGTCATCGCAACGCTCGCCTTGATCGGCACGCGCGTGAGAGCCGACGTGATCGCCGTGGCGATGGTGATGCCCGCGCTCGGCCCGTCCTTGGGAGTCGCGCCTTCCGGCACGTGGATGTGGATGTCGACCTTCGAATAGAAGTCCGGCACGAGGCCGAGCTGCTTACCGCGCGAGCGCACGTACGACATCGCCGCGTTCGCCGATTCCTGCATCACTTCGCCGAGCCGGCCCGTGACGACCAGCTTGCCGGCGCCCGGCGTTACCGAGACTTCGGTTTGCAGGAGCTCGCCGCCCACCTCGGTGTAGGCGAGGCCCGTGCACAGACCGATCTTGTTTTCGGTCTCCGCCTCGCCGTGCCGGTGTTTGTGCACGCCGAGCAGCTTGCGCACCTGCACGGGCGTGATCTTCACTTTCTTGGCCTTGTCCTTGCCCGCCTTCGCGACACTGCGCGCGAGCTTGCGGCAGATCGAGGCGAGTTCGCGCTCGAGGCTGCGCACGCCGGATTCGCGCGTGTAGAAGCGAATCACTTCGAGAATCGCCGCATCGTTGATCTCGATGTGCCGTTCCTCGAGCCCGTTCGCTTCGCGGACTTTCTTGACGAGGTAGTCGCGCGCGATCGCGAGCTTCTCCGATTCGATGTAGCCGGGCAGGTTGATGATCTCCATGCGGTCTTGCAGCGGCCGCGGGATCTGGTGCAGCAGGTTCGCCGTGCAGATGAACATCACGCGGGAGAGGTCGTAGTCCATGTCGAGGTAGTGGTCGTTGAAGGTGTGGTTCTGCTCGGGGTCGAGCACTTCGAGCAGCGCCGAAGACGGGTCGCCGCGGAAGTCCATCGACATCTTGTCGACTTCGTCGAGCAGGATGATCGGGTTGCCCGAGCCGGCTTTCTTGAGCGCCTGAATGATCTTGCCCGGCAGCGCGCCGATGTAGGTCCGGCGATGGCCGCGGATCTCGGCCTCGTCGCGCACGCCACCGAGGCTGATGCGCACGAAATCGCGGCCGGTCGCGCGCGCGATCGACTTGCCGAGCGACGTCTTGCCGACGCCGGGCGGTCCCACGAGGCACAGGATCGGGCCCTTCATCTTTTCCACGAGCGCCCGCACGGCGAGGTACTCGAGGACTCGCTCCTTCGGCTTCTCTAGGCCGAAGTGGTCCTCGTTCAGCACGCGCTCGGCATCGCCGACGTCATGGCTCTCGGGTTTGTGATCGTCCCAGGGCAGCGCGAGCATCCAGTCGACGTAATTGCGGACGACGGTCGCTTCGGCCGCCATCGGCGACATCGTCTTGAGCTTGCGGATCTCCTTCTCCGTCCGCTCGCGCACGTCGTCGGGCATCTTCTTCGCTTTGAGCTGATCCTCGAGCTCGGTGACCTCGTTCTTCATGTCGTCGCGCTCGCCGAGTTCCTTCTGGATCGCCCGCATCTGCTCGTTGAGGTAGTACTCCTTCTGCGAGCGCTCCATCTGCTTCTTCACGCGGCCGCGGATCCGCTTCTCGACTTCGAGCACCTCGATCTCGGCCTGCATCAGCGCGAAGACTTCCTCGATCCGCTTCGCCGGATCGGCGAGTTCGAGCAGGCGTTGGCGATCTTCGAGCTTCAAGTTCAGGTGCGTGGCGACTGTGTCCGCGAGTTTCCCCGGGGCCGTGATCTGCGTGACGCTCTGCAGCACCTCGGCTGCGACCTTCTTGTTGAGCTTCACGTAGTTGTCGAAGGTCTGGTGGACGCTGCGAATCAGCGCGTCGATCTCCGGGCTGCGCGCCTCGTTCTCTTCGACGACCTCGATGTCGGCTCGGAAGAACGGCTCGTCGCGCGTCTCGGGGACGAAGCTGCGCACGCGCGCGCGCGCGCGGCCCTCGACCAGCACCTTCACCGTCTGGTCCGGCAGCCGTAACAACTGGATGATCGAGCCGAGCGTTCCGATGCGATAGATGTCCTCCTCGCCTGGCTCGTCCTTGCCGGCCGCGCGCTGCGCAGCCAGGAACAACTCGCGACCCGAAGCCGCGGCGGCCTCGAGCGCCTTGATGGATTTCGGCCGTCCCACGAACAGCGGCACGACCATGGTCGGGAAGACCACGATGTCGCGTAGCGGCAGCAGCGGAACGATGCGCTCGCTACCGGGCGCCGGGGGTGTGCCCTTGGGATCGTCGCTTTTGAAGAACGACATGTCGCGCGTTTCTCCTGGCGGCCCCCGGGAGCCGTCGGGCTAGGCGGATTCCGCCTCCCGCTTGTAGACGAGCAGCGGCTCCGCGCCCTGCTCGATGACCTCTTCGTTCACCACGCACTCCGTCACGTCGTTGCGCGACGGGATCTCGTACATCACCTCGAGCATCGCGGACTCGAGAATTGCGCGCAGGCCGCGCGCGCCGGATTTCCTAATCAGCGCCTGGCGAGCGACCGCGCGCAGCGCGCCATCCGTGAAGCGCAACCGCACGTCCTCGAGCTCGAACAGCTTCTGGTACTGCTTCACCAGCGCGTTCTTCGGGCCGGTGAGAATGTTCACGAGCGACGCGTCATCGAGTTCATCGAGCGTGGCGATTACCGGAATGCGGCCGACGAACTCGGGAATCATCCCGAACTTGAGCAGGTCTTCGGGCTGAATCGCGCGCAACAGGTCGCCGATCTTGCGGTCGCTGCGCGCCTGCACGTCGGCGCCGAAGCCGATGCCCTTCACGCCGGTGCGGCGCGAAATGATCTGATCGAGCCCGACGAACGCGCCGCCGCAGATGAACAGGATGTTCGAGGTGTCGACCTGCAAGAACTCCTGCTGCGGGTGCTTGCGACCGCCCTTCGGCGGAACGCTTGCCAGCGTGCCCTCGATGATCTTCAGCAGCGCCTGTTGCACGCCTTCGCCAGAGACATCGCGCGTGATCGACGGGTTCTCGCTCTTGCGTGCGATCTTGTCGATCTCGTCGATGTAGATGATGCCGCGCTGCGCGCGCTCGACGTCGTAGTTCGCCGCTTGCAGCAAGTTGAGGATGATGTTCTCGACGTCCTCGCCGACGTAGCCCGCTTCGGTGAGCGTCGTCGCATCGGCGATCGTGAACGGCACGTCGAGCATCTTCGCGAGCGTCTGCGCGAGCAGCGTCTTGCCGGAGCCCGTCGGCCCGAGCAGCAGGATGTTCGACTTCTGCAGCTCGACATCGCCGAGCGCGCCCTGATTCTCGATGCGGCGATAGTGGTTGTGCACCGCGACCGCGAGCACCTTCTTCGCGTAGTCCTGCCCGACGACGTAGTCATCGAGGAACGCGCGGATCTCCTGGGGCTTCGGAACCTTCGAGGTTTCGCGCCGGGATTCCTCCTGGCCGTACTCCTCGGCGATGATGTCGTTGCAGAGCTCGATGCACTCGTCGCAGATGTAAACCGTCGGGCCGGCGATCAGCTTGCGGACTTCGCGTTGGCTCTTCCCGCAGAAGGAGCAGGACAAGTTCGCGTTGTCGTCCCGCTTCTTCACGTCTTCACCGCCCCCCGAATTGCGCGCTGTGCGGCCGGCGCCTTCGCGACCGGTCGCGGCCTGCGCGCCGCCACTTGATCGACGATCCCGTACGTGCGGGCCTCGTCTCCACTCATATAGTAGTCGCGCTCCGTATCGCGGGCGATCTGCTCCGCAGTTTGGCCGGTGTGGCTCGAGAGCACTTCGTTCAGGCGATCGCGCAGCTTGAGAAGCTCTTTGGCCTGGATGTGGATGTCGGAGGCCTGACCGCGCGCGCCGCCCCACGGCTGGTGAATCATCACGCGCGAGTTCGGCAGCGCGCTGCGTTTGCCTTTCGCGCCGGCCGCGAGCAGCCACGCCGCCATCGACGCCGCCTGCCCCACGCAGAACGTCGACACGTCGGGGCGGACGTACTGCATGGTGTCGTAGACCGCGAGGCCCGCGTTGATCGAGCCACCGGGCGAGTTCACGTAGAGGTGAATGTCCGCGTCCGGGTCTTCGGCTTCGAGAAACAACATCTGCGCGATGATCAGGTTCGCATACTCGTCGTTGATCGGGCCGCTCAGGAAAATGATGCGATCGCGAAGCAGCCGGGAGTAGATGTCGTACGAGCGTTCACCGCGGTGATCTTGCTCGACGACCATGGGGATGAGCGGCATCGGGTTCTCGCGGGCTCCGGTCTCGGTGGACTTGGCTCAGCTTCGGAGGGCTTCGCTGCTGCTCGCTCGCGCTCAAGCGCCCGACGGCTCGGCCACCTTAGCCAGGGCGAGAACCCGGTCAAGCGCCTGGTCGACGCGCAGACGCGCGCGCAAGTTCGCGAGCATGCCGCGTTCTTCGTACTGCTTGCGCAAGCGGTCGGCAGCGAGGCCTTGATCGCGCGCCATCTCGGCGATGCGCGCGCTCACCTCGTCATCGCTGACTTCGATCTTCTCCTGATCGGCGATCGCCTCGAGCAAGAGGCTCTCGCGCACCTCGCGCTCCGCGTCCGGGCGCCATTCTTCTTCCCACTGCGCGAGCCGCTCGTGGAGTTCCTCGTGCGGCATCATTTTGCCGAGTTGTTGATGCGCCATCTCGATGCGCTGCGTGAGCCGGCGCTGCGTGAGGCCCGGCGGCACGTCGAACTGCGTGAGCGCGACGAGCGATTCCATCACGCTGCGGCGCAGTTCGTCGCGCGCCGAGCGCTCGCGGCGCGCCGCGATGTCGCTGCGCACGCGCTCGCGAAGCCCGTCCGCGGTGGTGACGTCCGCGTCGCCGAGCGACACCGCGAACTCGTCGCTGAGCCCCGGGATCTCGCGCTTCTGCACCGCCTTCACCTGCACTGCGAACACGGCGTGCTTCCCGCGGAGTTCCTCGGCGCCATAATCATCCGGGAACGTGACGCGCAGTTCGCGCGCTTCGCCCGCCAGCGCGCCCTTCAGCTGCTCCTCGAAGCCGGGGATGTAGCCACCGGAGCCGATCTCGACGAGCGAGCCCTCTGCGCTGCCGCCGTCGAACGGCGTGCCGTCGATCGAGCCCTGATAATCGATCGTCACGATGTTGCCGGCGTCCGCGGGCTCGGCGGCATCCACCAGCGGCGCGCGTCGCTGGCGCAGCGCCGTGAGTTCCTGCTCCACCTCTTCAGCCTGCACCGCAACCGCTGGCTTCGTGCCCGGCAATCCGCGCCACTCGGGCAGCTCGATTTTCGGCATCACTTCGATGATCGCCGTGTACTTGAACGCGCGATCCTGGGCGAGCGCCTGAGCTTCGACCTGCGGCTCCGACACCGGCGCGATGCCCGTCTGCTCGACCGCCTCCGGCAGCGTCTCGTTCACCAGCTTGCGCTCGATCTCTTCGCGCAGCGAGGCGCCGTAGAGGCTCTCGAGCACGTTGCGCGGAACTTTGCCTTGGCGGAAGCCCTTCACGTTCACGTTGCGGCCGAGGTCGCGGTACGCCTCATCGAATGCCTTACGCACGCGCGCGGGCTCGACCTCGATCGTCAGGGTGCGAAGCACCGGGCTGGTTTCGACGGCGGAGACGGAGACGCTCATGGAACCTCTCGAAGAGATGGTACGACGATTGTGCGCGAGCACGCGCCCGCTTCTTTAGCGGGCCTGGAGGCCACTGTTCGACTTCGCTCGGCTGCGCCTGGCTGCGCGCTTCGCTTGCTGTTCGACTTCGCTCGGTTGCGCCTGGCTGCGCGCGGAGCTGCTCGGCGCTTGCACTGGTGCCGGGGACAGGACTCGAACCTGCACGTCCAATGGACAGAGGCTTCTAAGACCTCTGCGTCTGCCAGTTCCGCCACCCCGGCGAAGGGCGGGCAATGCTAGCCGCACGATTCGCCCTCGCCCCCCTATCTCTCTGGGGATCTCGATAGACTGCGCGGCCATGAGAGTTGGCCTGCTGCAGTTCTTCTCGTGGCCCGACCGCAAAGTGCCGCTGCCCGAGGTCTACCGGCGCGCACTCGAGCGGATCGACGTGATGGAACGGACCGGCTACGACGCGGTCTGGCTCGCCGAGCACCACTTCACGGGGTACAGCGTGTGCCCCTCGGTGCACGTGATGGCGACCCACATCGCCGCGCGCACGCAGCGGCTGCGGATCGGCACCGCGGTGACGCTGGCCGCGTTCTACCACCCGCTGCGCATCGCCGAGGAGGTGGCGCTGCTCGACGTGCTGTCCGGCGGGCGGGTGAATTGGGGCGCCGGCCGCGGCTTCGACAAGCTCGAGTTCAACACCTTCGGCGTCCCGATGGAGGAGAGTTCCGAGCGCTTCCGCGAAGCGGTCGAGGTCGTGCTCGCGGCGTGGCGCAGCGAGCGGCTCACGTTCTCAGGAAAGTTCCACCACTTCGAAGGCGTCGAGGTCCTTCCGAAACCGCTGCAGCAGCCGCACCCGCCGACGTGGATGGCGGCGACATCGCCCGACGCGATCGCCTGGGCCGCCAGCCGCGGCTACTCGATCCTGATGGATCCGCATTCGACCCATGCGGAGATCGCGCGCAAACGCGAGGCGTACCGCGCGGAGCTGGAGCGCAGCGGCTTCGCATTCGCGGGGCGCACGCTGCCGATGGCGCGCCTAATCGCCGTGGCGCCCACCGACGCCGAGGCCGAGGCGGTAGCGCGGCGCGGTGCCGGCTGGACGACCGCCTCCTACGTCAAGGCGAAGTCGATGAGCGCATTCCGCGCAGATGGCGCCGACCTCGATCCGGTGGACCACTACCTGAACGGCGTCGTGATCCACGGCAGCCCCGCCCGCGTGATCGACCAGATCCAGCGCCTGCAGAGCGAGATGTTCCTTTCCTATCTCATGATTGCGCCGCTGTCCGCATCTAGCTTCGAGTTGTTTACGGACAAGGTGCTGCCCAAAGTGGTCTGAGCCGCGCGGGGCAGCGGCGCAAGGATCCTCCTTGCTTACTCCGCTCGGCTCCGCGGACTCCGCCTCGCTGCGCGCTTCGCTTGCCGCCTCGCGCCATAGTCAGGCGGCACCGCGCTATCGAGGTCAGCCGACCCTCTCGCCGAACGCGGCGCGCCGTCTCCGCCAAGCCCGACCGTGCTCGATGACGCGGTGACGCCTGATTAGGGCGCTGAGGCAGCAAGCGAAGCGCGCAGCGAGGCGGAGTCCGCGGAGCCGAGCGGAGTCAACAGAGAAGACTTCGTCCTCGCGCGCGAAGCGCGCGTGGACGAAGCCTACGGAGGCGTGGGACGGATAGGCTGGAAGCCGATTAGGGCATCGAGTTGCGCGCCGGCGCCAAGCCCGTGCGTCGGCAAAGCCGCCGCGAAGCGGCCGACGTCGTCGTGTAGCGCCATGAAGTTCAGCACGATCGCTTCAGCCAGCAGGTTCACGTTGTTACTGACACGCGAGGCGTTCGTCTCGACGTCGCCGCTGCTGCGGTAGTAGCCGATTTGCGCGCCGGGCTGCGTCAGCTGCGGGCGTCCAGCAGGGTCGAACACCAGCATGAAGACCGCGGCGGTGCTCTGATTGTCGCCGCGCCAGTTGCCCTTGCCGCGGCCGCCAACCGAGTTGTCGAGCGTGTTGTCGCTGTCGAGCGCGCCATCGCTGAACACGTAGGCGATCAGCTGCTGGTTCTTGCGCGCTGCGTACTCGAGGGCGGCGCCGAAGCACTCGCCGGCTTCGAAGTCGCGCTGCTCGCCAGTCGCGCGCGTGCCGTCGTGATAGTCGTAGCCGCCCATCTCGACTGTGCCTGCGCCGGCGAAGCCGCTCACCACCATTTTCATGACCGAAGCCGTCTTGCGCAGCTTGCTGTTGTTACTGATCTCTGCGGCGGACATGATCGGCCCGATGATGTCGGGATCCTGCAGCGGGTCGAGCAGCGCGGGGTTGCCGAACGCGCTCACCAAGTAGCTGCTCTCGACGTAGCCGCAGCGCACGAGCTGCTCGACCGCGGCCGTCTCGTTCATCTTTTGCAGCTTCGCTTCGCTGATCTGCTCGACCGCAGCCATGACTGTCGCTGCGTCCTGCGGCGAGAGCAGCTGCACGAGCCGGCCCGTATCGACGAGGCCCGTGACGTCCGCGGGGCTGTCCACCTTCACGGGTCGCTCGGTGGGATCGATCATGCTCATGGGCGCGACGGAGTTGCCGCCCGATTCGGAGTTCTCGGTGCCGATCAGAGTGACGAGCGCGCCGTCCGCGCCGGCCTTGTTGATGCCGTACATCGGGTTGTGCGGGTTGTTGGAGGTGTCGTTCTCCGAGCGCGCGCAGAAGACCACTCCGTTCACTCGGTCGCGCGTCGTCTGGGTCGTTCGGCCCATCATCCCGCGCAAGAAAGCGCTGTCATTGTGGAACCGAAGGCCGAACTGCGTGGTGTTGTCGACGACTCCAGCCAGGAGCGGGAGCGATGGCGCCATCGTCGTCGGCAGACCGAGCTTCGTGTAGCCATCGGGCGGCAAGAAATTGGCTTGCCCGCCGGGGCCACCCACCATCACGTTCGAACCGGCGATGTTCGCGCCGCCCGCGAGATCGAAACACATGAACGGGATGCGGTTGGCGGAGCCGCCGACGCCGCACAGCGCAGCCTGCGCGCGCGCGGGCGAACTCTTCAGCAAGCTCCCAATCGTGGGCGCCATGACCAGAGCGGCGCCCGTCAGGAACCCCTGCGCCAGGAAGTCGCGGCGCGACACTGGGCGCTTGTGGTTGTTGTGGCGAAGCGGCTTCTCGGAAGCGAGCCGTTCACGGACGCGGCGGGCGATGCTCATATGATGCGCTCCTAGTGAACCGAAGCCGAGGCGCTCGCGAGCGCCGACGTGCACATGGCCTTCACCACGGTGCGCGTCCGCGTCGCGTCGCACGGCGTCGCCGAACAACTGGCGGTCAGGTCCGTGATCAATTGATCGAGAATCGGCTGCGTCTCGAGCATCGCGGGTTGCGTGCTGAGGTTCGCGCCGAGGATGCCGTCCGTGATGCTCTGGGAGATCCCGTCACGGTTCGCCTGCGATGCGAACGCAGTCAGCGGCGCTGCATTGAAGTCGAACGTCGGCCCGAAGAATGCCGAGCGCAGGCTCGGCGCCTCGACCAGCGCGTCGCAGTACTCGAGCGACAGCTTCGTGATCGCCACTTGTTGGGCCGATGCGAAGATGCGCAGGTCGTACGTCGGCGGCATCTGCTGCGTGAGCGACAGGTACGTCGAGTTCACGTTCGGGGTGAGCGGGTCGACGCCGGTCACCGCGGCCATCGCGGCGTTCACGCGGGCGAAGTCGCGGAGCCCCTCGACCGGCAGCGCCGCCCCGAACTGACGCGGCGGTAGCGGCGGGATCGGCAGCGGCGGCTCGGGGTCCTGATACCCCGCCAGGTACTCGAAGTCGATCGTGAACACGTCGCTGAGCGGGCCCTGGTCCTTCGGAATGATCGAGCACAGCGGCGAGAGCGGCTCGCGCGCTTGGCTGACGACGCGGTTCACGTTCGTGAAGGCTTGGCCGGAGACCGAGGTCTGGCCGTTCACCACGATGCGGATGCCGCCCACGGTCGCGTTGAAGGTGTTAGAGACCAACGCCGGTTGGCAGAACAAGTAGCTGTAGTTGTCGAGCTCCGTGACCATGAACTCGAGGTACGAGCCCGCGCCCGCCCACTGGCTGACGTCGAAGCGCAGCAGCAGACGCTTGCCGACGCCGGCGTCGAAGTTCTGCTGGATCTGCGTCTGCGGGATTACGCGGTCGTAGATCGAGAGCAGGCGGATCTGGCCTTCCCAAGGACGATTGCCGCCCGCCACGTTGCCGAGCGCGAGGTTGAAGCCCGGGTTCCAGTTCCAGAGGGCCATCGGCGCGACGTCGTCGGCGTCCTCCGGGACGAGTTCCGTGAAGCTCGCGTCGACGTAGATCCGCCGCCCGCGGTAGCGATCGTACGTGACGACCACGTGTTGGAGACGCGCCTGCAGATTCTGGTAGGCCGGGTTCGTCTGATGGACGCCTCCGCCCTGCGGATTCACCGAGCGCTGCCGCGCCTGATAACTGTAGAGCCGCTGCGCCAGCTGGAAGTTCGAGCCGCCGCCCGAGTAGGTGATGATGCCCGACGGATCCGGGTCGCCCTGCGTGGTGTTCGCGGGCGTCACCCAGGCCTCGATCGTGTACTGCTGCGTGCCGGTCTGCGTGTCCGCGATGTGGTCGTAGAGCTTCTGGCTGGTGGCGGCCGGCGCGACCGCCATGCCCGTGTCGACCTGGATGCCATAGCCCGACATCAACGTGGGGCCGTTCAGTGTTAGGTCCGCCGCCGGCGCGACGCCGCTCGTATCGAACGCGGTCGTGCCTGTGCCTTCCTTGAACTCGTAGAAGGCGATCGCGCCGGTCTGGTCGCGATCCTGACCTTGGTCTTCGAAGCCGTCGGCGAGCGTCAGGTTGCCGCTGACGAGACCCGTGACCGGCGTGCCGCCGCCGCCGCCCGTGCCGCCGGTGCCGCCGCCCCAGTTCACGAGCGCAGCCCACTGCTGCACCGCGGTCTCCATGATCACCGCGTCGGCGGCGCAATCGCTGCCCCAACAGTGGTGCTGGTCCGGCGCGAGCCGCTTCACGATGCGCGAGCTCGCCGGCGTCGTGAGGTTGACTTTCTGGTTGTCCCAGACCGCGCGGAACGCGGTCGTCACGTTCGGGTCCGAGACCGCAGGCGATGCGCTGCCGCCGGCCACGTGGCAGCCGACGCAGGGATACGTCGGGTTGTTGAGGATCGGCCAGACGGTCGTCTGGAACGCGGCCTCGAGTTCGGCCTGCGTCGGACCGCCGGCGCTGCCGCCAGTCGGCGGAGGCGCCGGCGGAGTGGCGCCAGCGGGCGCGTCGCCTGAGTACTGACCGCAGGCGCTGGCGAGCAGCGCCGCCGCGAGCACTTGTGCGAGCGCAACGGCGCGCACGCGAGTCGAGAGATGCGAGGGCATAGAGGTCATGCTCAATTCCCCTTGCACCATGAGGCCACTTCGGCGAAGACGAGCTTCATCGAGTGACCGTTGGCTTCGAAGTCATCTGCAACTTGTTCGATCTCGTCCGAGTCCGCCTGATCGTTCGGCGGCCGGAAGCAGATGTGCTGGAAGACTTTCTCCACCTGGCACACCGAGAACGCGCGGCTCTCCGCGACTTCTTCGCCCATCGTCTTCGGGCCGAAGCCGCCGGCGTTGGGACCGCGCCACGCGAGGTTCGCGTGAGCGCCTTCGCGCCAGTAGTTATCCCAACGGTTGTCGATGGAGACGTAGCCGTACGGGAACACGCTGCTGTTGCTGCGGTACTTGGGCTGCACTTGGCCGGGCGTGTGCACGACTCGCATCTGCGTCGCATCCCAGTTCAGGTACGCGAACGCGCCGGCCATCGGATCCATGCCCGAGTGGCAGCCGACGCAGGTGTTATGGAAGATCTGGCTGTCGCCGCCGGGGCTGCGCGTCACGTCCTGCCGGATGCGATCGACCGGCAATGTGATGTCGTGCAACTGCTCCATGTCCCGGCACAGGAAGTTCATGCCGGTGAAACGCCAGGCGCGGCGGTTGGTGCCGGCGCTGAAGTAGGCCTCGCCGAACGCGCGGGTCGTGAGCACGCCCGCTGCATCGTTCGCCGCGAGCTGCGACGCGGGCAGCGTGGACTGCGGGACGGGCATGAGCCGCGTCGGATCGCCGAGGTCGATGCGCTGCTGCTCGAGTTCCAGGTAGTGCTGGTTGTCCGTCTGCGAATAAGCAGTCGGCACGACGCCTGGCGCGCCCACATAGACGACGTCGGCCGTGAGCACCTCAGTGAACGGCCGGTCGTCGCGAATCAGGCCGATCACCGTGGCGCTGAAATCGTTCAGCGGCGCGTGCACCGTGCGAGCGACGTTCGTCCACGGCGTCGCCCAGTTCTTCAGCGCGACGCGATAGAACTCTGGGTTTTGCATCGCGATGTAGGCGGCGCCGGTCGCGTTGTTGTTGCTGATCTGTTGGGCCATCGCGGTCAGCACGGCCTCGGAGGGCGGCACGCCCGCGAGGCGATCGTGCATTCGGCGCGCCTGTTCCCGGGGCCCGGCCCAGGCGGCCGGCGCGAGCAGGGTCGCGAGGGCGGCTACGGCGGCGATGCGGCGAGCTGTCGGTCGCATTTGGGACTCCCGAAAGGTCGAGTGGACCATCGAGAGCACTCTTCGGCGGGGGCTCCGAGCCCCATTGTGACATTTCTCACGCGTTCAAAGATCCGCACGTTGACTTAGAGCCACGCGCTTCCGCGATTCGCGTCACATGTTGCCCCCGATGTGCAGCCGAGAAGTAGGCGCGGTGCGCCTCGCCGGCATCCCGAGATTTCTCTCGGGAGCGGGAGCGGCGCCCGCTAGGAGCGCGGCGACAAATGCGGCTGTGGATTCACCTGGGGCTCGCGGCTGCGATCCCACTCTTATCAGGCGCGGCACTCGCTTCTGGCGAATGGGTCGGCGGCGCTGACGATGCGGGCGACCCGCGTGTCGAGGCGCGAATCGTCGTGCACCCGAGCGCGCGTGACGGTGAGCGCATTCGCGTCGGCGTGCAGTTTCGCCTCGACCCCGGCTGGCACCTCTACTGGGTCAACCCAGGCGACTCGGGCATCGCGACGCAAATCGCTTGGCGCGACGCCGACGCGAGCGCCATCGCTTGGCCGGCGCCGCACGCTTTCGAGGAAGCCGACGGCGAACTCGTCACGTTCGGCTACGCCGGCGACCTGCTGCTCTCGAGTTGGCTACAGCCCGCGCTCGGCGCCCACTCACTAGGGGCCGACGTCGAGCTGCTGGTGTGCCGCGCGTCGTGCATCCCCGCGGCGCTCTCGCTCTCGGCGCCGCTCGCTGGGAACGACTCGGAGCGCGCGGAGTTAGTCGCGTTGTTCTCGGCTCACGACGCCGCGCGCCCGCTCGCGCCCGCAGCTTTCGGCATTGCAGTGCACGCGGAGCCCGCAGCGGACCGGCGCGAGCTGCGGCTCGTCGCGACTCCGTGCAGCGGAGACGCCGCGTGCGCCGAACTCGCGCCGCCAGAGAGCGGCCCCGCGTTTTTCTCCGAGAGCTCGGGCGACGAAGCCCTGCGCGCCGTCTCCGCGGAAACCGTGGGCGGAGCGCTGACGGTGTTGTTACGCGCAGAGGGCGACGTGCAGACGCAGCGCGTGCGGGGCGTGCTTGCACTGCGCGGCAAAGGCGGCGCGCTGCAGCATCTCGAAATCGATGCACCGCTGACCGGAGCGTCGGGCGCCGCAGTCGCCCCTCCGACCGGCGTGAGCGCGACGCAAGCGGCGAGCGCCATCCCCGCTCTGTCGGCGGCGTTCTCGACTAGCGGCCTTCTCGCGATGCTGGGCCTCGCGCTGCTCGGCGGCCTGCTGCTGAACCTAATGCCCTGCGTGCTGCCGGTGCTCGCGCTCAAGGTCTTCGCCGTTGGCGAGCTCGCAGACCACAGCAGGCGCGGCGCGCTGAAGCACGGCCTCGCCTACGCCGCTGGCATCGAGCTCTCGATGCTCGCGCTCGCCGCCGCCGCCCTCGCGCTGCGCAGCGCCGGCCACGCGGTGGGCTGGGGCTTCCAGTTCCAGGAACCCGCCTACGTCGCCGCCATCTGCGCCGTGCTCGTCGGCTTTGCGCTCAACTTGTTTGGCGTGTTCGAGATCGGTTTTCAGCCGAGCGCCCTCGCGGACGTGGGCGCGAAAGCGCACGGCGCGCGCCGCTCGTTCTTCGAGGGCCTACTCGCCGTCGCGCTTGCAACGCCCTGCTCCGCCCCGTTCTTGGGCACCGCGATCGGCTTCGCCTTCGCGAGCCCAGCATTCGTGATCGTGGGGGTCTTCCTCGCCATCGGCGCGGGCCTCGCGCTGCCGTTCGTCCTAATCAGCGGCTTCCCGCGCCTGGGCCGCTTCATGCCTCGGTCTGGCGCGTGGATGGGAACCGTACGCAGCGGCCTCGGCTTCGCGCTGCTCGCAACCGTTGTGTGGCTGCTCTGGATCGTCGGCCGCAGCGCGGGCTCGGATTCGGTCGCCGCGCTGCTCGCGCTGCTGGTCGCTGGCTCCTTCGTCGCGTGGGTCTACGGCCGCCTCCAGTACTCGGGTGCGCGCTTCGCAGGCGTGGGCGCCGCGCTCGCCGTGGTCGGGCTCCTGTTGGGCGGCGCCAACCTCGTGCGCGTGAACACCGCAGCACGTCCCAGCTCTCGCGCCGATTCCGGGAACAGCGCGCACGGCGAGGCGTGGAGCCCGCTCGCGCTGCAGGACGCACTCGCAGCGGGCCACCCGGCGTTCGTCTACTTCAGCGCGGACTGGTGCCTCACCTGCAAGCTGAACGAGCGCATGGCGCTCGACACGGACGCGACCCGTGCCCTGCTTGCGAGCGGCGGCTTCGCGGTGCTGCGCGGCGACTGGACGCAGCGAGACGAAGCGATCCGTCGCGAGCTCGCGCGCCACGGCAAGGCCGGCGTCCCGCTCTACCTCGTGTACGCGCCAAATGCGCCGGACGAGCCGCTGGTGCTGCCAGAGCTTTTGACGCAGCAGCGGCTGGCCGATGCGCTTCGAAGCGTTTTGCGGCCGTGAGCCCGCTCACACGTTCGCGAGCCACCCCGCCGATGATTAGGCAACACGACCGGAGGATTCCCATGACGACACGCTGGTTGCGCTCCCTGCTGCCCCTCGCCTTCGCAATGGCGGCGACCGCTGCCGTGGCCGTGGACGAAGGCGATCGCGCCCCCGATTTCCAGGCGCGCAGCGTCGCGGGCGATGCCGAGGTCGCTCTGCACTCGATGCGCGGGAAAGTCGTGCTGGTCGATTTCTGGGCTTCGTGGTGCGCGCCGTGCAAGGCCGCAATGCCGGAGTTCGAGAAGATCTCGAAGGAGTTCCCTGCCGCCCAGTTCGCCGTGATCGGCGTGAACGTGGACACGAAAATCGAGGACGCGCGGCGGGCGCTCGAGAAGCGGCCGGTCTCGTACCTGAACGCCAGCGACCCGACCGGCAAGCTGCCGAAGCGCTTCGGCCTCGAGACGATGCCGACCACATACCTAATCGATCAAACCGGCGTCGTGCGCGTTGTCCACAAGGGCTTCCGCAATGGCGACATGGACAAACTGCGCGAGCAGGTGAAGAAGCTGCTCGACCAAAAGAAGAAGAGCTGAACATGCGTAGCGCGAAACTTCTGGTGTTGTTGGGGATCTGCGCGGTGGCGAGCGCTTGCGCGCACGTCGAGCCCTGGGAGCGCGGCTTGCTCGCACGGCCCGACATGGCCTGGGAAGTCGACGACCTCGCCGCCTCCCAGGAGAACCACACGTACTTCAGCAAGGAAGCCGCGATGCCGGGCGGCGGCGCGGGCGGCGGCGGCTGCGGCTGTAATTAGTTCGATCAGGGGAGGGGGAACACATGCACGAGACGAAACGACGGCCCCGCAGCGAACGGCGCAGGGCCGAGCGCGCAACCCAGAAGACAGTCCGCCGTGGGCGCGGCACGCTCGCGATGCTCACGACCAGCGCGCTCGCGCTGATTCCCGGGCTCGCACAGCGTGCGGCGGCGCAATCGCCGGATGACGGCTGGTCGCTCGAGTACGGCTACTCGATGTACTCGGAAGGCGACATCGCCGCGAGCAGAGTCAGCGCGGGCAGCCGCGAGCGCTACGACATCGATACGCACCAGTTCGCGCTGCACGCGCCGGTCGGCTCGCAGATCTCGCTCGGCCTCGACGTGACCTACGAAAAGATGACCGGCGCTTCGCCCTGGTTCATCGAGTCGGACCTTGCGGGCGACCCGGTCGTCGTAATGACTGGTGCGAGCATCTCTGACGCGCGCACCGACGTGCTCGGCTCGGTCTCGTACCTCGGCGAGAAATCGCGCACGACGCTCGGTGGCGGCTACTCGTTCGAAGACGACTACACGTCGATCAACTTCAGCTTCGGCCGCGAGAAGGACTTCAATGAGAAGGCCACGACGTTCTCATGGGGTATGGGTTTCTCGACGGACGAACTCGACCCGAGAGGCACCTCCTTCAATCCAGCGCCGAGCAAGCACTCCAAAAAAACCGGCACGTTCTCATTCGGGCTTTCGCAGGTGATCGACCGCGCCTCGGTCGCGCAGTCATCGCTCACGCTGCAATACGCCGACGGCTTCCTCTCCGATCCGTACAAGCTCGTCTCCTCCGGTGGCATCAACCTCGCGGATCACCGACCTGGCACGCGCACGCAGCTCTCCTGGCTGACGCGCTATCGCCGGCACTTCGAGCGCGCGCACGGCTCACTGCACGCCGACTATCAGTTCTACTGGGACACCTGGGCCGTCTCGTCGCACGTGGTCGAACTCGGCTGGCACCAGAGTCTTTTCGAACTCGTAACCCTGGCGCCCTCGATCCGTTATTACAGCCAGAGCTCTGCGAGCTTCTATGAGCCGTACTACGCGCCGGGCCTGCTGGCCGGGCAGAGCGCGTCGAGCGACTACCGGCTCTCGCCCTACGGCGCCGTCGCCTTCAAGGTGCGCGCGGACCTGAGCATCGGCGAGTTGATAAAGCGCGCCGACGCGCGCCTCGGCGTGCAGTGGGAGACGTACATGAGCGGGAAGGAGTTTTCGCTCGGTCACGTCGGCACCGAGAACCCCGCGCTAGTCGATTTCAACGTCCTGATGGTCACGCTGCAGACGGGCTTCTAACCCGCGGAGCGGGGCTACTCGATGCCGCGCCGCTACGAGTTCAAAGCCATGGGCAGCCCCTGCGAGCTGCGTCTGTATGGCGAGCGCGCGGACGCGATCGCCGCCGCGGCTAAGGCCGAAATCGCGCGGCTCGAAGCGAAGTACTCGCGCTATCGCGATGACAGCCTCGCGACGCGCATCAATCGCTCGGCCGGCGATTCGTGCGGCGTGGAAGTCGATGCCGAGAGCGCGCGGCTACTCGACTACGCCGCCACCGCCTGGCGCGAAAGCGGCGGCCGTTTCGACATCACCTCCGGCATCTTGCGCCGCGCGTGGAACTTCAAAGCCGGCCGCGTGCCCTCGCGCGAAGAAGTCGCCGCGCTGCTTCCACTAATTGGCTGGGAGAAGCTCGTCTGGCGTGCGCCGCGCATCGTGCTGCCGCTCGCGGGCATGGAGATCGACTTCGGCGGCTACGTGAAGGAATACGCCGCGGATCTCGCGGCAGCGAAGTGCCGCGAACTCGGCGCGCGCCACGGCCTCGTCGACCTCGGCGGCGATCTCGCCGTCGTCGGCCCGCATCCCGACGGCCGCCCCTGGCGCATTGGCGTGCGGGACCCGCGCGCACCCGAGCGTGCGCTCGTTGAGATCGCGCTGCACAGCGGCGGCCTCGCCACTAGCGGTGATTATGAGCGCTGCATCGTCGCGAACGGCGTGCGCTACGGGCACATCCTCGACCCGCGCACGGGCTGGCCGGTGAGCGGCCTCGCCTCGGTCACGGTCGCGGCTGAGGCGTGCCTGGTGGCAGGCACGCTCACCACCTCGGCGCTGTTGCGCGGCAAGAGCGGCGGCGCGTGGCTGGATGCGCTGGGCGCTGCTTGCGTCTACGTCGCGGATGACGGCCGCGTCGCGGGCAGCCTCGCGCGAGCGCCGCGACCCAGCGCGCGTTCACTTCTCCGGCAGCGCCACCAACTCCGCCTGCCAGCCGGCGGCCTCGACCGCCGGCAGCGCGCCCGCGGCGTCACGGATGCTCTCGAACCCTGATAACACCACGTCGAAGCGTTCCGCCTCCGCCCACTCCCAGGCCACCACGCGCGCGCGCTTGCCCGCGATCTCGCCGAGCGCCTCCGCGAGCGCCTCGGCATCCGCGCGCGTCGTGCGAGTCGCGACGAGCAGCGCCCAGCCTTGGTCGCGCAGCGAGCCGCTGCGCGCGAGCGCGCGCTCGTGCGCGGTGCGCAGCCGAATCGTATCCGCGAGCCGCTCGTCCGCGCTGCGCTCGATGCGCGCCTGAATCGCAATTACGAGGTGCCGCGCGCCGCGCCCCTCGAGCGTTTTCCTGAACAGGTTGCCCACGACCGGCACGTCCTTCAGGTAGGGCGCCGCGCTCTCGAAGCTTCCGTCGTTCTTTTCGAGCAGCATCGCAAGCACCGCCACACCGCCGTCCTCGACGCGCGTGTGCGCTTGCAGCGTGCGGCGCTCGAGCGTCGGGCCAATGTCCGTGCGGTCGCCGGCGAGGCTCGGCGAGAGGTTCGTCACCTCGAGATCCACCGCAATCCGCACGTCGCCCGCCTGGCCCGCGACTGGCTTCAGGCGCAAGCGCAACCCCACGTCCTGGCGCTCGATGCTGACGCGCGTCGAGAGCGGATCGCTCGTGCCGCCGCCCGCAGCTTCCGCCGCCGCGGTCGGCACGGGCACGTTCAAGCCCGCCACGAGCTCGTGCTCTTCGCCGCTCAGGGTCAACAAGTGCGGGCGCATGAGCGTGTGAAGCGCGACCTCGCCGCCGGCCGCCGTGATTTGCACGATCTCGCGCGGCAACACGATGTTCACCGGAATCCCGCCTGGCCCGATGATCGGCACCACGAACGGATCGCGCGCCCAGCGCGCGGTGAAAGTCGGATCGACGACGCCTGGCGCGGTGCCGAACGGATCTCCGACGCCCACGCCGAACACCGAACGGCCCGGCTTCGCGGGATCGGTCGTCGGAATGAAGGCGTCGAAGCCGAGCGCGAGTTGGCCGGTGGTCTTCACTTCGAGCACCTGCAACTCGACGCGAATCGTCGGCGGCTGGCGATCGAGTTCTTCGACGACTCCGCGCACGAGGCGCTGGCTGGCGGCGTCGCCCGAGATTAGGAGCGAACCGGTCGAAGGGTGAAGCGCGACCGTGAAGTTGACGCCGCTGAGCGCAGCGGCTTCGGACGGCACCTTCCCGGCACCAACGGGTGAGCCGCTCGCGACCGCCTGCAAGATCTTCGCGAGCTTAGAAGGGTCAGCGAAGCGCGGGCGAATGACGGCGATCTCGCCGTCGTACTCGGGCGCAACGTCGAGCTCCGCTACCTGCGCGCGAAGCGCCGCCAGCGCCTTCGGCTCGGCGCGCACGATCAGCGCGTTCGTGCGCTCGTCGAGGACTAGCTCCACGCGCGGGCGGCCGGTGAGCGGATCGCGCACCACTTCGTCGAGCAGGCCGAGCAGCTCCGCGGCCGTGCGATAGCGCGGCCGAATCACGGCGAGTTCGAGTCGCGATGTCTCATCGAGGCTGCGCGCGAGCTCGAGCCAGCGCTTCAGCACGGCCTCGCTGCCGATGATGATCGCGCCGTTCGTGGGCTTGTACGCGATTACGGTGAGCGACGCGCCCGCGAACGGCTGCAGCAACTTCACGAGCTGCTCGGCGTCGATGCTGCGGAAGCGCAGCAGCGTGGTGATTAGTCCCGCGCGCTCCGCGGAGAGCTCGCGC
>JANNDT010000547.1:0-3231 GCA_031387905.1 Deltaproteobacteria bacterium | reverse complement strand
ACGTCGATCACGGCATCCTGCTTCGCGCCGATCAAGAAGCTCGCGTTCGCAATGCGGTTCTGCTTGGCGCCGCGGCGTTCCTCACCGAACAGCACGAGCACGGCGCACTCGCCCCGGTTCGTGACCCGCACGTGCGGGACCGAGCCGTGCTCGCCGACCTCGTCGATGACGAGAGTTCCGGCAGCGAGCGCGTCTGCGAGCGGGATGTACGCGGGCCGGCGGAAGGGCGGCGCCCCCAGTGGGCTCACGAGCGGCCACAGGGTCAGGGCCTTGTGCGCCTGGCGCCGCGCGAAGCCGACGTTCGAGAGGAAATCTGTGACGGGTTGACTGGCGAGATAGGACGTGGAGACCATGGGTGGGTTCCTTTCGAGGGTTTCGCGTGCGGCAGGCGCGCGTTGTTCAATGGACGGAGCGCCTGGGCTGCGCGTCACGCGCGATATTCGAGAAAATTGTTGGGGACCGGCGTGACAAACGCGGTTCTCGATCGTCTGTCGGGAGCGGGAGACACGATGAGCACAGAGCCTTCCCTTGCGACCTTTGCCGCCGCGGGCGACACGCGCGCCGCGGGCGAGTAGCTGGTCGCGCAGTTCGCGCGCGACGTTGCTGGCCTGTGCCGCGCGATCGTCCGCGATGACGCCGTCGCGGAGGACCTGGCGCAGGACGTCTTCGAGCGGGCGCTCCAGCACCTCGACGGATTCCGGGGCGAGGCGTCGCCGCGCACGTGGATCCTGCGGATCGCGCGGAACCGCTGCATCGACCACCTGCGACGGCGCGGAGCTGTCGGGTCAGACGAAGTAGAAGACCCGGATCACTATCCGGCGGAGCCTGAAGTCCCGGAGGGTCCGTTCGGATGGGGAGTCGACCTCTGGACCGCGCTCGGAGCGCTATCAGCGGCAGAGCGCGCTCTCGTGGTGCTCCGCGTGCTCCACGGATTCGACTACGCGGAACTCGCGCGCGAGATGGGCATCGGCGAGGGGGCGCTCCGCATGAGATACGCCCGGGCGATCGCCAAGCTGCGCGAGGCACTGGCGGGGGAGCCGATGGTGCGTGCGCTCGAAAGCACATTCGCTGAAGACCTGGCGCCCGCGCGAAGTGTTGTTTTCAGATTGCAGGTGAAGCTGGGCACGGCCCTTCCCTCACGACCTGATGACTCGCTGCACGCAGCGCTCGGTCGGCTTTGCTCCGATGTGCCCGATCACATACTCATCGCCATCCGGAATCGGTTGGCCGGCTCGTAACACCAACGCCCGTCGCAGCGCAGATCGGCTCACTGCGCCACGAACCCACCATCGATCGATAACACCGCGCCCTGGCACAGCGTCGAATCGTCGGAAGCGAAGAAGTACACGGCGCCCGCGACTTCCTCAGCGGTTCCCATGCGTCCGATCGGCATGACACCGCGTAACATCTTTTGCGCTTCGCCCTTGTCGGGCATGAGATCGGTCCAGCGCTCCATCATGGGAGTCTCGATGACACCGGGGCACACACAGTTGAAGCGCACTCCGCTCTGCGCCAACTCGATCGCCATGTCCTTGGTGAAGACGATCAGGCCGCCCTTCGCGCTGCCATAGGCCGTGGAGAGTGGAAATCCGACGATGCCGTTCAAGGACGACACGTTGATCACGCTGCCCCGCCCGGCTTTCACCATGTGCGGCACCACGTGTTTGCAGAACAGCCAGGGGCCTTTGAGGTCGGTATCGAGGACCATGTCCCACTCGGCGACGGTGCTCTCGTCATAAGTGCGGTTCAGTTCCGCACCGGCATTGTTGACCAGCACGTCGACTCGGCCCCAGCGCCGGATTGCAGCATCGGCCACGGCCTTGACTGCGGCCTCGACGCGCACATCGCACTCGATCGCGGCGACGGCTGCGCCGAGTTCCCGCGCGAGCGCTTCGGCTGCGCCAAGGTTGCGGTCGGCAATCAGCACCTCGGCGCCTTCGCGAACGAATCGGCGAACCGTCGCCTCGCCGATGCCACTCGCACCGCCGGTGACGATGCAGGTCTTCCCTAACAGACGTTGTGCGGCGTTCATGCGACTCCCATCGTATCCGGACTGCGCTATTCGTCGATGCAGCGAATCCGGAGCTTCTTTCGCCGGTCGCTCGCCGATCGAGCGCAATCCTGCGCCCATCAACGCGAAGGTGCACAAGTGACCCAAACGATCCAGACCGTCACTGGCCCCATCACACCCGACAAACTCGGCCGCACGCTCATGCACGAGCACGTGTTGATCGGCTACCCCGGCTGGGAGGTGGACTGGAGCCGCCCCGGCGCGTCGCGCAGCGAGATGCTCTCCGCCGCGGCCGACAAGATCGAGGAGATGAAGGCCGAAGGCATTACTGCGATGGTCGATCCGTGTCCGTCGGATCTCGGTCGCGACATCGAGTTGATCGCGGAGGTCGCGCAGCGGGCGCGCTTCACGATCATCGCCGCGGCAGGCCTCTACCACGAACACGAGGGCGGCTCGCCGCACTGGAAGTCGCGCGCAGCGTTCGGCGGGCCGCAGGAAAGCGCGATGGCGGATCTGTTCATCGCCGAACTCACGAACGGCGTGGGCCGCAGCGGCATCAAGCCCGGCATCATCAAGATCGCGACCAGCGCGGGCGTGATCACCGACTACGAGAAGACGGTGCTGACCGCGGCCGCGAAGGCGTCGATCGCGACCGGCGCGCCGATCACCTCGCACACCGATCGCGGCACGATGGGCCCGGAGCAGCAGAAGTTCCTGACCGATCTAGGAGTGCCCGCGCATCGGATCATCGTCGGCCACTGCTGCGGCACGAGTGATCACTAGTACCACATGAAGATCGTGCGCGGCGGCTCGTATCTCGGCTTCGACCGCTTTGGCCTCGACGTGATCCATCCCGACAAGGAGCGCGTCGCGTCGCTCTTGAAGCTGATCAAGCGCGGCGCGACTTCGCGCGTCGTCGTCTCCCACGACAGCGTCTGGTGTTGGCGCGGCGAGCCGATCGCCGACCGAAAGCTGCTCGCCGAGATGGAGAAGCTCTGGACGCCGTCGCATTTCTGTCGCCACATCGTCCCCCAGCTGCTGGACGGCGGCGCGACCAAGGACGACATCGACACGCTGCTGGTCGCGAACCCGCGCCGCTTCTTCGCGGGCGATGCACTGCCTGCGATCGGGGAGAAGTGAAGTGACGAATCAGAACACGACGACGGGGCTCCAGCTGCGCTCGACCGTGAGAAGTGATGGCGTGCTCGAGCTGTCGCTCG
>JANNDT010000539.1:0-1616 GCA_031387905.1 Deltaproteobacteria bacterium | reverse complement strand
GGATACATCGCACCAAGCTCCGCATTGATGAAGGCGCCGACCAGCGAGATCAACGCACCGGCGACCCAGACGAGCAGATACGGCCCGGCGCTCGGCAGCAACACGACGACCTGGGAGGGTGTGAAGAAGATGCCGCTGCCGACGACCGAAGCGACGATCAGCATGGTCGCGTCCCAGATCGAGAGAGTCCGCGGCAGGCGATCGCGCGGATGGGCGCCGGACCCGAGCTCGGGCGAAGGCGGAGCGCCGATCCCCGCCCGCGCGTCGCTCACAGACTGAGGATCCGCGCGCGATCGCCCAGCGAAGCCGCCAGGTCGGCGACGTGGCGATGGTGGCTGAAGAGCAGGATCTGGGTCCGCTCGCCGAAGCGCGCGAGCAGCTCGAGAGTCGCCAGCGTCCGCTCGTCGTCGAATTCGATCAAGATGTCGTCGGCGATCAGGGGCATCGGCTCGCTGCGTTCGATGGAGGCCGCAAGGGTCGCCAGGCGTAGCGCCAGGAAGAGCTGATCCCGGGTGCCCGAGCTGAGCGCGTCGACCGGGACTTCCCGCTTGCCCTGGCTCACGGCCACCAGACGCGCCCGTCCATCCTCGCCCGCGTCGGACAGGATCGTTGGATACGCCCCGCGCGTGAGCTCGCCAAACAGCTGGCCGGCGTGCGCGAGCAGCGGCCCCTGGTTCTGGCGGCGATAGGCCTCGATCTCGCGCTCGAGGATCTGGCGCGCCAGCCGGAGCTCCGCATAACGGCGCACGTCGCTGCGCACCTGAGCCAGCCGGCTCTCCGCCCGCTCGGCGAGCTCGGCGATCTTCGCGTTGCCGTCCATCGCCTCGAGCGCCGCGCGCTTGACCCGCAGCTCGCCGACGCACTCCGCCTTCTCGTCGAGCTGCTCGCGAAGTCGCGTATCCAGGGACGCGATGCGGGCCGTCAGCCGGTCGAGATCGATCTCCGGGTCGGGCTCGGGCGCGGGATTTGCCGCATCGGCGGGACGCGCCAGCTCCCGGAGCGCACCGGCGCATGCGGCGCGCCGCCGCTCCGCCAGGGCGAGGGCATCGCGCGCTTCCGCGAGCGCGGTGCGCGCGGCCTCGGCGAGAGTCTTCTGTGTCTGCGCCTGCTCGAGCTGGCGCTTGAGCCGCAGTGCCGCGCCATCGGCACTGAAATCCGCGATCTCCGGCAGGCAGCTCGCCACGAGACGCCCGCACTCGGACTCGAAACGGCGCGCGATCTCGTGCATCTGGGCGACCCGCCGTCGCAGCTCGTCGCACTCGCGGCGGCGCTCGAGCAGATTCTGGATCGTATCGAGATGGGCCTCCGCGTCGCGCGCGCGGGTCGCCAGCGGGAGCGCGACATCCGACAGCTCGGCTTGCCACGCGCTGCGCCAACGCTCGACCTGGGCAGCCGCCTGCGCGCGGCTGCGGACGGCTCGCTCGATCTGGTGCTCGGCCTGCTCGCGCGCCTGCGCCTCGGCCCGCTCTCTTTCGCGTTCGGCCATCCGCCGCGAGCGTTCGCCCTCGGCCCGCTCGATCCAGACGTCGAGGCGCTCGCTCGCGGCCTCGCCCGGAACATCGCCGGGGGCCAATAGTTCAAGAATCACTTGAAGTGCAGCCCGCCGACTCGCCTCC
>JANNDT010000536.1:0-4173 GCA_031387905.1 Deltaproteobacteria bacterium | reverse complement strand
GCCCCTCGATGCGCACTCTTCTCTTCGATGGCCACGAGACCAAGCTCGCCACCGCTAGCGCAGACTCGATCTGGCTCGAGAGCAACCAGCTCGCCGCCGCCACCGGCTTCCACCTCGAGCCGCAGGGCTTCTGTCGCGGCGAGCTGTGCGTGCCGATCCCGCCGAGCGCGAGAGCGCGCTTCGTCGACGGCACGCGCGTGAATGTCGCCGCGCTCGCTGCGCAGCTGCGCCGGCCTGTGGTGCTCGACGACGCGCACAGCGTGATCTCAGTCGGCCCCGAGCCGGGCTCGCGGCTGGCTGGCGGCGAGGCGCCGGATTTCACGCTGCCCGATTTCGACGGCGTGCAGCATTCGCTTTCGCAGTACCGAGGCAAGAAGGTAGTGAATATGAGCTGGGCCTCGTGGTGAGGCTGCCGCCACGACCTGCCGGTCTGGCAGGGAATCTATGAGGAGCTGAAGGGGCAGGGCCTGGTGATTCTTGGCGTGAGCCTCGACACCGCGGGCGAACGCGCGGCCGGCGGCTTCGCGCGCTCGGCGGAAGCCGGGCCCCTCGCTCGAGGTCTGCCCGCCGACGTCAAGCTCGCGCGCGCGACGTATCCGCTGCTTCGAGACGAACAGCACGTGGTCGCGCAGCTCTACGACATCACCAATGTGCCGATGGCTGTGGGGATCGACGAGAACGGGAAGATCGTGCGGCCGCCCGAGCCGGCGGGTTCGTACGACGTCGTGAAGCACATCGACGTGAAGACGTTCTCGATTCCCGAGGAAATCACGAAACGCGCGGCTCACGTCCGCGCGATGTACTTCGACGCGGTGCGCGATTGGGTGAAGCACGGCGCGAAGAGTCGCTTCGCGCTCTCGGCGGAAGAGATCTCGAAGCGCGCGCGTGGACCCGGCGAGGCGGCCGCGCGCGGGCACGCTTGTTTTGCGATCGGCGCGTGGCTGTGGCGCAGCGGCGAGCGCGAGGCTTCGAAGCATTGGTTCGAGGAGGCGGTTGCGGCGCAGCCTGATAACTGGGCGTTCCGGCGCCAGAAGATCGCGGTCGCCGACGACGCTGCGATCGGCAACTTCGCCGCGACGCCGGAGTTCTTCGGCGCGGTGCAGAAGACCGCGGCTGAGGGCAAGCGTTATTACGACCTGATCGACATGCCGGGGATGCCCAGCGAGTAGCTCGCCCGTCGCGCTGCTCAGGGCCCCAGCAGCCGGATCGCGTTCGCTGCGGCGTTGCGCACGCGCGCGTCGCTGTGGGCCAGCAGCGGTTCGAGGTAGACGACGATGCTCGCGTCGCCGGCGAACTCGAGCGAGTCGATGACTTCCGTAATCACTTCCGGGTTGGGGTCGTCGAGCGCGCCGACGAGCGCCTGCAGCGCTGCGAAATCGTCGCTGTCTTCGAGCCCGACGGTCGCCGCCGCGCGCACCCTTGGATCGGGGTCGCTCTCGATCGCGCGTGTCAGCGCCGCGAGGCCTTCGCCCTCGGCTTCGAGCGCGAGCACGGCGCGCATGCGCGCCTCTGGGTCTGCGTCGCCCAGCTGCGCGAGCGCTTCCTCTGGCGTGAGGCTCGCATCCGGGTCGCGCACTTCTTGGAGCGCGCGCTGGAGCGCGTTGCCAACCTCGCCCGGGCGCAGCGTGGAGCCGTCAACTTTTGGGAGCGCGCTGCGCGGCGCGCCGACCACGAGCCTTGCGAGGCGATGCTCGCCGTCCGCGGGCGCCCACTCCGCGCGGTACTCGAACTCGCCGACGAGCAGCGGCAGCGCGGCCTCGAGCGGCAGCGCATCGATGCGCAGTGTTAGTGGCAGCCACTCGCCGTCCGCGGCTTCGAGCGCGAAGCCCGCACGCTTGGCGAGTTCTTCGAGCAGCGGCCGGCGCGGCGCTGAGACTGCATCGACGCTCACGACGCCTGCGGCGTAGGCGAGCTTCCACTCGCCGGCATCGAGCAGCGCGCGAGCGGCGAGCGGCTGCGCTTCGGGGGCTGCGCTCGCCGCCGCTTGTTGGGGAGCCGGCGCGGGATTCGCGGCGGGCGCGTCGTCTCCGCACGCGAGCGCGAGCGTCGCAGCGAGCGTCATTGCCGACGCGGCTTTCCGGCGTGCTGTGCTCATGGGAGTTCCCAATGGACGAATTCCTGGGCGACGGCGCCATGGTCCTCGCGCGGCCCTGCGCGGTCAACGCCTGCTTTGCGCGCTCGGAACGCCGCTACGTTGCGCGCCCCATGCCGAACCCGCGCATTCCGATCTTCCGCCGCGAGCGGGTTCTCGAAGCGAAACACATCGACCAGCTCGGGCACGTGAACAACCTCGCGTGGATCCGCCTCACACTCGAACTCGCCGACGCGCACGCGGTTGCGCTCGGTTTCGGCTTCGAGGCGCTGCGCGCGCGGGGCTTCGTCTGGGTCGTGCGCCACCAGGATCTGCACTACGAGCGCAGCGCGTTCCTGGGCGAGCGCATTCGCGAGGCCACGTGGGTGAGCGAATTGCGCGGCGCACGCTGCCTGCGCCACACGCGCTCGCGCTCCGAGCGCGGAGAATTGTTATTCGCGGCGAACACGGAGTGGGCGTTCGTCGATCTCGAAAAACTGCGCGTGCGGCGCACGCCCGCGGATCTGCGCGCCGCGTTCGATCTGCTGAGCTGCGAGGCGGGCGAAGCCGCCGAACGCGAGGCTTAGTGCAAGCGCTGCTCGGCGGCTGCGAGTTTCTCCTCGCGGATCTCGGGCGCGCCCAGCTGGGGCGGCAGCTGGCTGGTTTTATGCGCGACGCCGGCAGCGATGACTGCGTTCAGCTGCTCTGTCACGTGCAGCTGCGTTCGCGAGAACGCGCTGCGGTCGTTGTCAGCATTCGCCGCGCCCGCCACAACGGCCAGCGCACACACGATTCCCAATACACGGAACATCTCGATCTCCCTCAGGCGTCGCGCGCACTACATCGGCATCTAGGGAAGCGAGATTGTGATTCATTTAACAATTCGAACGATTCGAACGCTTCGTAGAGCAACTTCGCTTCGCGCGCAGGCAACGCGCGCGCAGCTCCTACGGCGGCGCTATTCGAAGGCCCGCGGCATGCGCATGTTGAGGCCGACGAGGCCGCCGTTCACGCCCACGATCTCGCCGGTCACGTAGCTGGCCGCCGGCGACGCGAGGTAGAGCGCGCACGCCGCGATGTCCTCCACGCGTCCGAGCCGCGCCATCGGCGTGAGCCTCACCATCGCGTCTCGGATCTCGGGCGTGAGTACGGTCTGCAACGCGTCGGTCTCGATCGAGCCGACCGCGATCGCGTTCACGCGCACGCGCGGCGCGAAATCCTGCGCGAGTTCCTGCGTCATGAACGAGAGCGCCGCCTTGGCCGTGCCGTAGGCGACGAAGCCGGCCGCGTTCTCGCGGCCCGCGACCGACGAGATGTTGATGACCGAACCGCCGCCCGCGGTCTCCACCATCTTGGGAACGGCGAGGCGCGTGAGCAGGAACGCCGTCGTCACGTTGAAGCGGAAGGCGGTCTCGAACTCGCGCTCGCTCGTGCGCAGCGCGGGTTTCGGCGGCGAGCCGCCGGCGTTGTTGACGAGCGTGTCGATGCGTCCGAACTCGGCGAGCGTGCGGGCGACCAAGTTCTCGAGCTGTTCGCGCTGCATCACGTCGCAGCCGACGGCGAGCGCGCGGCGGCCGCGCTTCACGATCTCGTTCGCGGTGTCGTCGATGTCAGCTTGCGTGCGCGCGGCGCACACCACGTTCGCACCGGCCTCGGCGTAGGCGAGGGCGATCGCGCGGCCGATGCCTTTGCCGGCGCCCGTAACAATTGCGGTTTGGCCATCGAGCCGGAACAAGTCGAGAATCATCGGGGCTCCTGGTCTGTTCAGCGCTTTGGCGGCAGTGGGATGAACGCGCTGGTGCGCTCACGGTAGGCGGCGTAATCCGGCCGCCGTTTCCCGATGCTGCGCTCGAGCAGCGCGACGCCGGAGACGCGCAGCAAGAGGAATGTCATCAGGGCGGGGGAGAGCGCGGTCCACCAGCCGAGCGGCGTCGCGAGCGCGATCGCAAAGAGACCCCAGTGCGCGACGGCATCGCCGAAGTAATTGGGGTGACGCGTGTAGCGCCAGAGGCCGCGCTCCATCACGCGGCCGGCATTTGCGGGATCGGCCTTGAAGCGCGCGAGCTGCGCGTCGCCGATAGCCTCGAACGCGAGGCCGCTCG
>JANNDT010000494.1:0-3942 GCA_031387905.1 Deltaproteobacteria bacterium | reverse complement strand
GCGCTCGCCAGCGACGCCCAGATCGTCTCGGGCGCGAAGACCGAGACGTTCGCCGATCTGCGCACCGGCGAGCAGGTGCTCGTGCACTACACGCAGGCCGGCGCGAAGCACGAGGCGCAGCGGATCGAGGTGATGCCGGCGGAGGCGCCAGCCAAGTCCTGATCAGATCCCCAAGCCGGCGGCCGTCGCCGGCAGCGGAGCGCGCGTTGTCCCCCGCGCGCTCCGCGGTTCTTTCTTCCCAGCGTGCCCTCGCTGCAGCCACTCCCTTGCGCACCCCTAATGCGTGAGCAGCACCGCTCTCACGACCGCCTGAGAGTCGCCGTTGAAGTGGTGGCCGCCGGGCAGCTTCACCAAGCGGAAGCGGTCGGCGGGCAGGCTTGGGCACACACTGCCCTTCTCCTCGGCGCTGTACACGCAGGTCAGCGGGATGCCGCGCAATCGCGCCAGCTCGGGACTGGTGGGCACACCCTTGGGATCGTGGAGCCAGTTGGCGACACGGAATTCGAACACCGCGCTGCTGGCGATTCCGATCATCGCCGCCGACGCCACCCTGGCGCGCGTAGAGCTAGGCAGCCGGTTGAGTGCGAACGGCAGCACGTCGGCTCCCATCGAATAACCCACGAGCACGGCCTTCGACTTGCGCCAATGGCTCGCGTAGTGAAGCACGATGCGCTCGAGATCGGCCGCTAAATGCTCGGGCGTGCGTGCGGTCCAGAAATACTCGAGCGAGTTCAGCACCACGGTCGGGCGGCCGCGCGCGGCGAAGCCGGCGGCCAGATCCTGGTCCATGCCGGCGTAGCCGCCGTCGCCCGTGATAAGCACCACGAACTCGTCACTGCTGCCTGCGCTGGCGGGCACCTCGACGAGCGGCAGATCCTTCAGCGCCGGTGACTCCGGCGCCTGACGATCCTGCTGCGCGGCACGCGCGATCTCTCCAAACGCGGCCTGAAACTGCGGCAGCCAATTCGCCGGCACGCTGAAGCCGTGGCCCACCTTCGGCAACCGCACGAGCTCGGCGCCTTGGCTGCCGGCCACGAAGCGCTCGACCGCCGCCACGTCGCACACTTGGTCCTTGTCGCCGTGCAGCGCGATCCAGCGCGCGGGCATCGCCTGCGCGGGAAGCAGGTCGATGCCCACGTGCTGCTTGCTCTTCGTCGCCGCGAGCCCAGCGCCCTTGCAGAGCGGCTTCGCCAGCTCGAGGTCGGGACAGAATCCCAGCGAGAGCCCGCCGGCGAAGATGCCCTTCGGCGTCTGAATCAGCGCCGCGTACACCAGCGTGGCCCCGGACGAATAACCAACCAATACCGGATACCGGTAGTCCATAACACCTGCGCGCTGCTGTACGAGCTTGCTCAGGCGCTCGAACTCGCCACCGAGGTTCTCGCAGCTGGCGCGGCTGGCGTTGAGTTGGGCGAAGTAGTGCGGCAGATCGACGCCGGCGACCAGCGCGCCAGCGTGGCGCAGCTGCTCGGCCATCTCGACGACGCCGAGGTTCCAGCCGCCGTCCCCGGAAAAGAACAAAACCACGTCGCGCGGGGCGCCGCTCGGTGGATAAACGGTGACGTCACCAAAGCGCCCGGCCTGCAGTACGAAGGCGTTCGGCGCTGACGCCGGATTTGCGCCGTGGGGGTGAGCGCTCGATCCCGGAGGAGTTGCGCCTGGCGACTGCGCGGGCGGGTCCGCATGCGCCGCCAACGCCGTCGCCAAGGAAAGCACAGCGATCTGCCAAGGCAGCTGTCCGAACCGCATCGCGGAGTCCTCGAGGAATTAGGCGGTCGCGACCGACGGCGACCCGCGGCAAGCCGGAACTCCGCTCGGTCGTGGGATCGGCGCTACCAATCCCGATCGATTGTCCCGTAAACAAGAGACGAGGCCAGCATGTTGGGCGCTTTCGAGCATCGCAGCGAGCAATTGCTGCCGATTCGCCACTTCCTGCGTCGGGTCGGTCGCTTCGCGGCGCTGTCGGCGGCAATCATCGGGGCGGCGCTGGCGATCGGCATGTCGGGTTATCACTGGCTCGGCGGATTGCCCTGGGTCGATTCGCTGCTCAACGCCGCAATGATCCTCACCGGGATGGGACCGGTGGACCGAATGGAGACCGTTCCCAGCAAGCTCTTCGCCGCTGCTTACGCGCTCTTCAGTGGCCTCGCCTTCGTCTCCATCGTTGGGGTGCTCTCCGCTCCCGTCGTCCACCGCTTCTTCCACGCACTGCATCTAGACACCGCAGAGGGGCGCTCGGCCGACGATCCGGCGGCGCGCCAGTGAGCCGCGAAAGGTTGCTCGCGCTCCTCTTCCCGGCGCTCGGCGCGATCGCCTTTACGGTGGCGATCCTCGTACTGCACCGCGAACTCGCGAGCATCCACCTCGCCGACCTGGAGGCCCACATCGCGACCATCCCCGGCCGCGACCGCGGCATCGCGGCGTTGCTCGCGGTCGCGGGCTACGCCGTGCTGACGGCCTACGACGCGCTCGCCTTTCGCTTTATCCGCAACAGCCTCGCGTATCCGCGCATCGCGCTCGCCTCGTTCGTGGGCTTCGTCTTCAGCCATAACATCGGCCTCTCAGCCTTCGGCGGGAATGCGGTGCGCTACCGCATCCTGACGAGCTTCGGCGTCGATCCAGGGGATGTGGCGCGCATCGTCGCCTTCAACCTGATCACTTTCTGGATCGGCTTCCTCGGGCTCGGCGGCCTTGTCTTCGTGCTCGACCCGATCGCGTTGCCCGCGGCGCTGCACATGCCCTTCGCGACGAGCCAGCCGATCGGCGTTGCGCTGCTCGCACTGCTCGCACTCTACGGAGCGGCAAGCGCACGTCGGCGCGCTCCACTGCGAATCGCCGGCTTCGAGTTCGCGCTCCCAATGCCGCGTTGGACGCTCGCGCAGCTCGGAGTCTCCGCCGTCGATTGGGCGCTCGCGGCGGCGGTGTTCTACGCGCTGCTCCCGCAAACGGCAGGTGTCTCCTTCGCGATCGTGCTCGGCGCCTACCTAATTGCTCAAGTCGTGGCGCTCATCAGCCACGTGCCGGGCGGCCTCGGGGTCTTCGAAGGGGTCATGGTGGTGCTGCTCGCGCCGTACCTGCCAGCGCACGTCGTGCTCGGCTCGGCGATCGCGTACCGGATCATCTACTACCTAATACCGCTCGTGGCCGCGGTGCTGCTCTTCGGCGCGTACGAACTGGCGCAGCGCCGGGAGGCTGTCGCGCGCGGACGCGACGCCTTCTTGCACTGGGCTCCCGAAGTGCTGCCGCGCGTGCTCTCAGTAGCGACGCTTGTCGCAGGCATGCTGCTGCTGCTCTCGGGCGCCACACCCGCGACCACGGGTCGCGTCGAGCTGCTCGAGCGCCACCTGCCGCTGGCGCTGATCGAACTCTCCCATCTCCTCGGTAGCTTGATCGGCGTCGCGCTGCTGATCTTGGCGCGAGCCCTTCAGCAGCGGCTGGACGCGGCCTATTTCCTGTCGCTGGCCGCACTCGCGGGTGGAGCGGTGCTGTCGCTGACGAAGGGCCTCGACTACGAGGAGGCGAGCCTACTCGCGCTCACGTTCGCCGCGCTGCTCCCGTGCCGTCGCTTTTTTTACCGCCAGAGCTCGCTCCTCACCGAATCCTTCTCGGCGGAGTGGGTCGTTGGCATCGCGCTGGTATTGCTCGGCACGCTCGCAGTGACGCTCTTCGCGCACCGACACGTCGAGTATTCGCACGAGCTGTGGTGGCAATTCGAGATCGAGGGGCACGCGCCGCGCTCGCTCCGCGCGCTGCTCGCTGCGGGCGTCACGCTGACGGCCTTTGCGTTCTATCGGCTGTTGCGGCCGGCGCCCCCAGCCCTCGCACTTCCGGACGACGCCGAACTCGAGGCGCTGCGCCCGCTGGTCGCGGCAGCGCCGAGCACGGAGGCGCATCTGGTGCTGCTTGGCGACAAGTACGTGCTGCGGAGCGAAGCGGGCGACG
>JANNDT010000493.1:0-4535 GCA_031387905.1 Deltaproteobacteria bacterium | reverse complement strand
CCAAGGGGTTCCTGTTCGTGAATCCACGGCTGGAGCAACTCGTTCTCGACTTCGCAGAGCGGTTTCTCAATCACCGCAACGAGTTCACTGGCCTCCGCTATCGCGACGACCCTGCGCTGTTCGCGGTGCTCATCACGAACGAGAACGATCTCACCCAGCATTTCGGGAACCTTTTCACGCGCGACCGCGGGAACGCGTGGCACCGAGGCCGATTCCTCGAGTCCGCGTCGGAGTTCGCCGCCCGCACTGGCGCCCCTCGCGATCAGGTCGTGCGCAGTTGGGAAGCCGGGGCGAGCAAGCTCTTCCTCGCCGATCTGGAACACCGCTTCGACCTCCGCGCTCGCGCGCGCCTGCGTGGAGCGGGCGTGCGCGCGCCGATGACGCTCACCAGTTATTGGGGACGCTCCGCGCTTTCCTCTCTCGCTTCCCTGAGCGCCGACGATTTCGTCGACGCGCATTCGTATGCGCAGGGCGACGTGCTTCGCGCCGACCCGCGACGCGCGCTCGGCTTCCTAGGATGGATCGGTGCGGCTCAGCTGGCCGGAATGCCGCTCACCGTCAGCGAGTGGAATCACGGCAAGCCGCTACAACGCGAGCGTTTCACATCGCCGCTGTGGATCGCGGGCGTAGCTGCCCTTCAAGACTGGGACGCGCTCATGCTTTTCGCATATGGGCAAAAGTCGCTCGGCCGCCCGACGGCGTCGTTGTGGAACGCCACGGCGGACCCCGCGACGATGGCGTTGATGCCCGCGGCGTCGGTGCTCTACCGGCGCGGCGACGTCACGCCCGCACGCAAGCGGTACCTGATGACTCCGTCTCGGGAGGCAATCTTCTTCCAAGCGGGCGCCCCTGAGAAGTCCGCGGCGATCGCGACACTGCTCGAGCAAAGCCGCGTTGCGTTGGTGCTGCCTCGCACGCCCGAGTTGCCTTGGATTGTGCCTGCACCGAATGCGACCGGCGAGCGCGTCAGCGATCTCGCACGCAGCTTCCTCCCGGCGAGTGCTACGCGTGTGCGCTCGGATACCGGCGAACTCGAACGTGACTTCGCGAAGGGAATCCTGCGCATCGACACGCCGCGCTCGCAACTCGCCGTTGGCGCGCTCGCCGGTGAGAGCATCCGGCTCTCGCTCGTGCGAATTGACGCGCGCCAGAGTTCGGCAGTCGCCTTCACGAGCCTCGACGGAGAACCGCTCGATCGATCGCGGCGCATCCTCGTCAGCGTCGCGGCGCGCGCGTGCGCGGTTGGAGAACGGGCAACGGCGTGGCGGGCTGAACCCGTGCACGGGCAAGCATGGCTGCGCGCGAGCGGACCGCGCGTGCTCGTACCGCTAGGGGGCGAGGGCCCTTCGCAGCGGCTCGTTGCGAGCGAGGATGGTCATGCGCTCTCGCTCGACTTCGGTTCGAGTTGGGCGCTGATCGAGCCCGCGGCGCAGACGCTGGCGCCGTGACTGGGCGAAACGCCATCCCCGCCTCGGGTGAGTCGCACTGCTCGCGCCCGCTCCAATGATCGCGGGACTCAGGCGCCCACGAGGCGCTTCAGAGCCTTTATGACAATCGGCGGTGTAACAGCCAGCGCGACGCGCTTGGCGGTGCTGACTGCGCGCGGCCCGATCTGGTCATCGACACCGGGGCGCGTCCGGAAGATGGTCGAGTGCCGGGAGGCGACCTCCTCGCTGGGGCGGCCGTTCGTGTAATAATAAGTCGCGAGCGAGCGGCGCGCGCGGTTCTCGGGACACGTCAGCGGATCTGGGTGCCCGTGATACGAGCCCTCGTTGGTGCTGAACACGACGCAGCGATTGAAGACGGGGAGAACACGCTGCTCGCAGCGCGTCATGCCGGTGTCCCACAGTTCGAGGTGCCCGCCGTAGCTCTCCTGCCAATCGCGATTCAAGTAGATCAGCATGTTCAAGCGCCTGTCGAGGTCGAAGCGCTTGTACTTGTTGAAGTCGACGTGGACGCCGAGCAGGCCGCCCTTGCGGATCTGGTGTAGACCGCCGCCGACGAAATACGGGTCGGGGATCAGATTCTCGATGTCGGTCATGCGCTCGAGAAATTTCAGCATGGTCGGCGAGTTCATGAACAGCAGAACCTCGCGCACAGAGCCCGGCAAGCGATCGACATCGTTGAAAGCGAGTTTTTTTTCTTCGGGGTTGTCGAAGCGAATCCAGGGCAAGTCTTCCGGCGCGGGGTAATCGCGAACCACCGCGTCGAGCACTTCCGGCGGAAGGAAGTCGTCGATCACGATGTGCGGGAAGGGCCGATTCGCGCGGTAGGTCTCCGCCGTGCGCTCACCGAGCGCCTCGAGCCGCTGTCCCATCGCATCTGTGAAGAGTTCCATGCGTCGAGTCTCCGCCTTATTGTGGACCGTGCCCGCGCAGCACGCGCAATAGGCGTTGCCTTTGCCAACTCCGCAGCTCCGTGCGGAAACCGCGGTCGTCGAACCGCGGCACGCGGCGCAGCGCGGCCCACAGGTATCCGACTGGAATCAGCAGACCGCCAATTCCGTACGGCTTCTCGCGCATGCGGAACAGCCCGCTCGCGAGCACGTATGGAAACCAGCTGCCCATGAAATACTGGCCTTCGCCCCAGCGCATGCGGCCGCGGTAGACGCCGCGATCCGAAGACCCCATCAGCCGCAGATGCAGTATGCGCAGCTCGTCGTCCGGGATGCTCGCCGTGCGGTAGCCCGCCATGCGCGCGCGGTGGAAGTCGATGCCGTCCCACATCAGGCCGCGTACGAAGCCGCCGATCTCCTCGAGTACGGCCCGGCGGTAGAACTTGAACTGCCCCGCCACCATCTCGTCGATCATGAACTCGTGCACGAGCCCGCCGGGCTCGGGCCGATAAACCTTGCCGCTCGCCGCCGCCAGCTTCGGGTCGCGCGCGAACTCCTCGAGCAGGCGTTCGATGTAGCGAGGCGAGAACTCGAGATCGACATCCATCTTGGCGACGAAGTCGTACTCGCCGTCGGCCCGCGCAAGGCCGTCGTAGAAGGCGTCGATCACGCCGCCGCCGAGCTTGCGAAAGCCACGATTCTCGCGCGTGATCACACGCAGCCACGGAATCGCCCCGGCGGCTTCTGCGAGAATTTGCGGGGTCGAATCGGTCGAGCCGTCGTCGACGACGATCCAGCGATCTGGCGGGCGCGTCTGGGCACGCATCGCGGCGATTGTCCGCGAGAGCGTTCGCGCCTCGTCGCGGCAGGGCGAGACGATAACGACGCTGGGTCGGCGAGATGCTGAAGGCTGTTCCAACAAGAGCCGCGTCGCTCCTCCGGGTGAGTTGCTTTCTCGGCCTCGCGAGTGTCGCGGCTTAGTGGTCGCGAGGAAGCGCGATTGATTTCGAACTTCCGTTAGCGGCGTCACACCGCGGTTCAACGGAGTGAGCGAACTTGGAAACGAAACCGGCCTCCCCGGGCGAATCCGAGGAGGCCGGCAGCGAGGACCGGTCGTGTGGGCTACCTGCACCCCGCCCGCGGGCCGGGAGCAGGGAAAAGCGGGGGCTCCAACCCCTGGCCTGCCCGGGGCCTCGACTCAGACACAATCGGACGCGCGACGCCGGGGCGCGGTGGCGGGGCGCACAGAATTCTCGCCGCTGTAAAATAATCTGCGTGCCGTAGTTCTCCCCGCAAAAAGGCGCTCCAAACCGCTCGGTGGTTACCCGCGTCACAAGGGAAACCTCCGCAAAGCCCGAACCTCCTGGAGAACTGCTTGCCGCACCCACGCGGGAGGGCCACTCGTGCTTCACCGAATCGCAGCCTCTGTGATCGCGCTTGCCGCATTGACGATCGCCAGCGAGGCCAACGCCGGGCCCGTGGTGGCGCGCTTCAACTGCAGGAGTTTCGGCCAGACCGCCGGCAACGGCGGGAGCCTCAACATCAAGTACGCCACGCCCATCATGTGTTGGGCCAGCGCAACCACGGTCTCTGGCGTGCCCGTCAACGAAACGGGTTGGGTTCCGGAGGTCTTCTTCGACTGGAATTGGGACGACACCTCGCTCGGCTCCGTGTCGCGCGGTGGCATCGCGATGGATCTCGGCAAGAGCGTTGGCTTGGTCGCAGCTCATGCTTTCAAGCCCGCGACCTACTCGGAACCCTGCGGCGGTGGAACCAACTCCCTGCATACGGTGGCGCTCACCGTGACTGCGCTCGTGAGCGGAGCGCGAGCGAGCGACACCGTGACACTCAAAGTTTGCGTGGAGAACCCGAGGACGACGTGGCCGGCACCCGTCGCGTTCTGCGACGACTCCAACTGCGCGAATGATCCCGGCGTTCCGCCCGGCACCGTACACGGCGGTAATCAGACCGATCTCTCCGCGATCCTCCGCCACTGCGAGAGTTTCGGCAGCCAGCGAGTGCTACTCGAGGGCGGGGTCACATTCTCCACCGGCACCGTGAACATGAGCGTGGGAAGCCAGTCGTGCCTGGTCGAGACCTACGGCGCCGGCAAAGCGAAGCTTCACTTCACCTCGACCTCGTCGTCGAGTTCCGCGATCGTCGCCAACAACGCAGCCTGCGCGGGCTTTCGCGTCAACAA